>CAZOWD010000063.1:0-10688 GCA_964583225.1 uncultured Verrucomicrobiales bacterium
ATGTGATGGCGGTGTGTTGCTGACACAATCGAATCTTTGCAAGTTTGTCCCGTTTTGTTAAGGGTGGCTTCGAATTTATGAAATTAGAAACTTTATGTCTCCACGGTGGGCAACAGCCCGATCCCACAACCAATGCCTGCGCTGTTCCCGTTTACCGAACGAGCGCATTTACCTTTGATTCTACGGAGCACGCTGCAAATTTATTTGCTCTGAAAGAGCTCGGGAATATCTACTCCCGTTTGCAGAATCCTACGACAGATGTGTTGGAAAAACGCGTGGCTTTGCTCGAAGGCGCACCCGAAATGGGAGGGCTCGGATTTGCTTCGGGGACAGCTGCTATTTTTAACACAATCATCAACTTGGCGGAGTCTGGAGATAACATTGTTTCGGCGAGAAACCTTTACGGTGGAAGTTATACGATGTTTAATGACATCTTGCCCAAAATGGGGATTGAGGTGCGTTTGGTCGATTCCACGGATCCTGAAAACTTTGCCAAAGTGATGGATGAAAACACTCGGGCGTTATATTGCGAGTCTGTTTCTAACCCCGCATTAGAGGTGGCCGACCTTGAGGCCATCGCAACGATTGCACACGCGGGTGGCGTTCCGTTGATTGTGGATGCTACGTTTTCTACGCCATTTCTTACGCGTCCTATTGATTTTGGTGCGGATATTGTGATTCACTCGCTGACAAAGTGGTTTGGAGGTCACGGTGTTGGCCTTGGTGGGATCGTGGTGGATTCTGGTAAGTTTAATTGGGCTGGTGGGCATCACCCGTTGTTTGATGAAGAGGATTCTTCGTATCACGGATTGCGCTGGGGACATGATCTTCCTGAGCCGCTGGCGCCATTGGCATTTATTTTGAGAATGCGCACGGTTCCGCTTCGGAACTTAGGCGCGTGTATTAGCCCCGATCATTCGTGGCAGTTTCTTCAGGGCATTGAAACGCTACCGTTGCGGATGGAGCGGCATTCTGAAAACTCACTGAAAGTTGCTGAGTTTTTACAAGATCATCCCGCTGTTGAGTGGGTGCGTTTTCCTGGGCTTCCCAGTGATCCCGAGTTTGAGCGTAGCCAAAAATACCTTCGCGGAATGGGCGGCGGTATGGTTGTTTTTGAACTGAAAGGCGGCGCCGAGGCCGGGCAGAAATTTATCGAGTCGCTCAAGCTGTTTTTGCATCTTGCAAATGTTGGCGATGCTAAAAGTTTGGCGATTCATCCTGCGACAACAACGCACAGCCAACTTAGTGCGGAGCAACAGTTGGCGGGGGGGATTACTCCGGGCTTGATTCGCTTAAGTGTCGGGATTGAAAATATTGAAGATATTTTGGCTGACCTGAAACAGGCTCTTGAAAAATAAACCTTCAAGGAATGAGCGCATTCACATCATCAAAGCGGGTTGCCATCGTGGGAACTGGAGCGATTGGCGGGTATTACGGTGCTCGTTTGGCGCAAGCGGGTGTGGATGTGCATTTTTTGTTGCGTCGTGATTTCGACCACGTGCGGGAGCATGGCTTTCATGTGGAGAGCATCGCGGGAGATTTTGATTTGCCGAAGGTTTCTTGTGCCAGGGATACGCAGGATATTGGTCCTGTGGATTTAGTGATCGTCGCTTGGAAAACAACGTCCAATGCACATTTTGAAGAGGTGATTTCGCCGTTGCTTCACAAAGATACTTTGATCCTTACGCTTCAGAATGGTCTGGGGAATTGTGAGGCTCTGGCCGAGTTGTTTGGAGGGCATCGTGTGTTGGGTGGTTTGTGTTTTATCTGTGCCAATCGACTGGCTCCAGGGTATATTTCCCATACGGCATCGGGTCAGATCAAGATCGGAGAATTTCAGCCAGACGGATCTGATCGATTAGAAAAATGGGTGCAGTTCCTGAGCGATGGCGGGATTGATTGTCGGGCGGTGACAAGCTTAGAGAAGGCGCAGTGGATGAAACTTGTTTGGAATATTCCATTTAACGGGCTTGCGATTAGCGAAGGAGGTGTGGATACCCAAACGCTTTTGGAGACTCCGGGGATGGAGGAGCGCATTTTAAAGCTCATGAAAGAGGTGCAGGCGGTGGCTGCGGCGTTGGGGCATGAAATTGAGGATGATTTTCTTCAACAACAAATTGCTGTAACTTACTCAATGAAAGCGTATCGCCCCTCAAGTATGATTGATTATGTGGAAGGGCGGGCCGTTGAAGTTGACGCTATTTGGCGTGAACCGTATCGCCGAGCCGTGAAATTAGGCGTTCCAGTTCCTGAGATTGAACGCCTTCTCCACGAGATTGAGAAAAAATTAGAAAATTAAAGCATTTTTTTCGGGACAAACTGGCAGGTCTGTGGTTTCTCCTCCGCTTCGCCAGACCACACATAACTCATTCATGTGGAAAGAGGGCACCTACTTTAGAATCTCACTCTTATAATATACATGCAAACGATCACCAAACGCGACCTCGTTATCCAAATAAGTAAGCAAACCGACTTAGGGCAAGCTCAAGTTCTTGAAGTGCTTGAATTGTTCCTCAGCACCGTCACGAATGAACTCGCTGAGGGAAATGCTGTTGTTCTCCGAAATTTTGGATCATTTCAGGTTCGTGAAATGAAGGGAAAAGTTGGGCGTAACCCCAAAAATCCAGGACTCGATATGAAAATCCCACCACGTGCTGTGGTGAAGTTCAAGCCAGGCAAGGTGATGAAAGAAAAAGTCGCTCAGATTTTGCCTTTGATCCAGCAAGCCTCTGCAACCAACTAATTGATATTTAAAGCCATGAGCATTGATGAAAAAAAAGCCGAACTTCTCGAAGAACTTGGATTTTTCCAAGATTGGATGGAGCGATACGAATACGTTATCGGGCTCGGTAAACAATTGCCATCGATGCCCGAAGAGCTAAAAACCGAGGATAAGTTGATCCGCGGTTGTCAGTCGCAAGTCTGGCTCGATGCGAGTTATTCCGACGGCGTGATGCATTATCAGGCCGATTCGGACTCGTTGATCACCAAAGGCATGATTGCGATTTTTATTCGCGTGTTTGATGGCGAGGCTCCCGAAGCCATTGTGGCTGCTGATATGGGATTTATTGATGAAACTGGTCTTAAAGAACACCTCGCTCCAACGCGCGCCAATGCTTTAAATTTGATGGCGACACAAATGAAACAACGCGCGCTCGAGCACGCATCGAATTAGTAACATAACAATGCCAACTGCAGAGTTTGGCTTTTATATTTCAATGAAAAGGGGAGCTGTTGAGCTCCCCTTTTTAGTAAATCGTTGAGGTGTGTCGCTCAGATTTATTTTTTTCTGGGTGTTTTTTTGCGGGCAGCCTTTTTCGGTTGTTGTTTATTTTTTGCTGCGCTTGGGCGTTTTTTGAGCTGCTTGGGTTGCTTGGATTTAGGCGTAACTTTTCGTTTTGAGTGTTTGTGGCGACTGCGGTTTTTGTTTTTTAGCGGTGTTTTCTTTGCTGTGGCTTTTTGGGGGATCGGTTCTCCAGAGGGAACGGTATTGTTGTCTGTGAGTCTGAAGTCCACGCGCTGAAGCTCCATGTCAACTTTGCCTACGGTGACCTCGTATTGTTGCCCAACTCCGAAGTAGCGTCCTTTGGCACCCGTGAAGCGCATGAGTCCAGCATCGAACATCCAATGGTTTTCGCTGGGGTCGGGAAATGATTCGATTGGGATCATGCCTTTTGTCATGATGTCAATTGCTTCGACAAAAAGACCGAAGTGACGAACTTCCGTGACAACGCAGGTGAAGGTGGGTGGGTTTTCTTGGCGGGAACAAATGTGCAAGTATTGCAGCATTTTGAGTCGGCGCGATTCATTTTCCGCTTCGGCGCTGGTGCGTTCCGTTTCAGAAATGTGCAGAGCGATTTGGGCGATTTCTCCTATGCCCGGCAGGCGATCGAGTTGTTTGGGTGGGTTTGCGAGTAGCTTTTGGAGCGATCGGTGGACAATGAGGTCGGCATACCGACGGATCGGCGAGGTGAAGTGGCAATAGTTTTGCTTGGAGAGTCCGTAGTGACCGAGAGGTTCTGGGAAATATGCGGCGCGTTTGAGGGACTTGAGAAGACCAATTTTGATGGCGGGTTCCTCGATGGTTCCTTTGGCTTCGTCGAGCAGTTTTTGAATATGGCTTTTTTTCGTGAGGTCGCCAGGTGAGTATCCGTGCTGACGGGCGAGTTCGGCATATTCGTTGAGTTTGTCTGGATCTGGATCCTCGTGGATTCGGTAAATGGTGTTTTGTTTGCTGTCTTTGAGTCGCTTGGCTGCGGATTCGTTTGCAACCAACATGAATTCCTCAATGAGTTGGTGGGATTCATTGTAAACGCTGCGTTCAATGCCTGTGGGCACGCCTTTTTCATCGAGGATGACCGAGACTTCTGGCATGTCGAGATCGAGCGCACCTTGGGCAAAGCGGCGTTTTCTGAGGACGGATGCCAGTTTCCAAGATTCAAGTAACATCTCGTGAATCTCAGGAGATTCTTGGCCGGGGGTGGATTTCCCTTCGAGGATTTCTTGCGCTTCTTCGTAGGTGAAGCGTCGGGCTGAGTTGATGACGGCGCGGGTAAATCGGGCCGATAGAATTTTGCCGTCGTCGGAAATTTTCATCAGGCAACACTGAGTGAGCCGGTCGACGTTAGGCATGAGTGAGCAGAGGTGGTTGGAGAGTTCGCGCGGGATCATGGGCAGAACGCGATCCGCCATGTAAGTTGAGTTTCCGCGTGTGCGTGCTTCTTTGTCCAGAGCGGTGCCTGGTTTGACGTAGTGGGAAACGTCGGCGATGTGGACGGCGAGTTGCCATCCTCCGTTTTTGAGTTTGCGCACGCTAACGGCATCATCAAAGTCTTTGGCATCGTGCGGGTCGATGGTGATGACGGGAATGTCTCGCCAGTCGTCTCTGCCTTCGATGTCTTTGGGTGTGACTTTATCTCCAAATGCTTTGGCTTCGTTGAGCACTTCATCGGGGAACTCGGTTTGCAGTCCGAGCTTGGTGATGATGGCGAGCATGTCGATCCCCGGAGTGTCAGGCCACCCGAGCACTTCGGTGATTTTCCCGATGGGGGTGGAGTTTGGATTGTCCCATTGAGTGAGTTCTACCGCGACAATTTGCCCTGGCTTGGGGGCGGGGTCGAGTTTTGGGCTGTTTCGGTCAATGTTGATGTCGGGGATGCGGGCATCTTCGGGTTGCACATGAATAAATTTCCCGTGTTGGAAGTAAGTGCCTACGATGCGAGCCATGCCGCGCTTGATGATGCGGGTGACGTATCCCGCCGCTTCGTTTTCGGGTTTGTTGAGTTTAGCGCGTTCCCGTCCCTTTCTGTATTTTGTCCAGTCTGGCTGACCGATGCGATCGACGCGGACGGCGACGTGGTCACCGTTCATAGCGGTGGACGTTTTGTTGGAGGATATAAAAATACGGGAGTATTTTTTGAGATCCATGTTGGTCGCCTCGTTTGTGGCATCATTGGTATCGGGGTAGAACCATGCGTTGCCGTTGCTCTGGAAGCGGATGACTCCGATGAGGAGTGCTCCCGAGCCTGCCTTACCGCGGGAGGCTTTGAATTTTTTGTTTTTTGGGGTTTTGGAGGCCCCTCGGTTTGAAGTGTCTTGATCGGGTTGGTTGCTGAGGGTGAATCGTCCCTTCTTGCCTCGGGTAATGGTGCCGTCGTTTTCGAGTTTGAGAAGTTCGGCTCGGAGGGCGGATCGCTGATTGGGGGAAATGCTGAGCGCTCTCGCAAATTCGGATTTGTTGAGCGGTCTGTATTTGGGAGATTTGAGCAACGTGCGAATACGTTTTTCTAGGTTCTTCATGTGTGTATAGTGTATTTTTTTATGTAAAATGAACAGAAAAATTCAGAGTTATTTTAGATAGGTGAAATGAATGAGTCGGAGGATTTTTGGGTGCGCGTGATGACGTTTTGAATGAATTGTATGTTTAATGTGAATGCTTTCTCGATTCTTTGTTTGCGTGTTCGCAGAGAATCTGTTTAGTTGCTCTCCAGTATTGAACTGAAATTCTAATTATACCGCTTATTTATGAAAACTACATCTCAACAATCTAAAGGATTTACGCTTGTCGAACTCTTGGTCGTGATTGCAATCATAGCTTCGCTTGCGGCGATGGCGACTCCCGCAATTATGGGAGCTATGAAAAAAGCAAAGGTGATGACTGCTAAAAATATTTGTGTGTCACTGGAAAACGCGGTGGATCGCTTTGAGAGCGATTACAGTTATTTGCCGTTTGAAGGTTCGACGCCAAACGTAGATACGGAAGTTTTTACAGCGGGAGATTCTTTCAATGGAAAAGGCCCCTCTGATTTGATGGCTGTGCTTGCAGGGTTGGATGATGATATTAACCCAAAGAGAATCAAATACTTCACTCTTAACGAGCCAAAAGGAGGAAAGAATTCTTACAAAGAAGGGATGCATGTGGATACAACCGCTAAGACTGCAGAGCTTTATGATCCATGGGGAAGTCCTTATTCAATGACTTTTGATTACGATTTGGATGATGAAATTAATAGTCCGTTTTCTGTGAAGGCCGTAAGTGGAAAAAAAGTCCTCGTTTACAGTATCGGGCCAGACAAGGTGAAGCCTAGAGTGGGTATGAGCAATAAAGAGAAGAAGTGGATCCCACGTAACTTCTAATTGCTGAAAAATTTAAATAAAAATGGCACCTATGCGTTGAACCGCAGGTGCCATTTTTTGTGGAGAAATTTTCGAGTTGAGCGGGGTGTTTACCCTTGCTCCTCGGGGATCATTTGAAAGCGAATCCGATGGATGGGTTTTCCTTGGCTTTCCCAATGGATTTGGAAGTCGGTTTTGGGATAAAATAGGGCGTTGGGTTCGGGGGATTCTGGCCAGTCGAGTTCGGTGAACTTGTGAGTAAAGGCTGCCATTTCTTCTTTGACCCATTCGAAGTATTCTGGGTGGTCTGTTTTAAAAAGAAATTCTCCGTTGGGGATAAGTGCTTTGTGGAGTGCGTTGATAAATGGAGCTTGAACAAGGCGGCGTTTGTGGTGCCGCGCCTTTGGCCACGGGTCGGGGCAGAGCAAGTGGAGTCGAGATACCGAGTTGGGTTTGAGAAACCATTCAAGCGTGTAGAGGCTTTCGAGTCGGAGAACTTTTGCGTTGGTGAGTCCGCGTTGTTCGATTTTTTTTGAAACGCTGCGAACGCGACCGAGGAGGCGTTCGATGCCAATAAAGTTTCGTTCGGGAAAATGTTCGGCCATTTTGACTAAAAACGTGCCGTCGCCACAGCCGAGGTCAATTTCTAGTGGGTGGTCATTCCCAAAAATATCACTGGGTGAGTGCGGGCGAAAAAAGTCATCGGGCATAAATTCGCAGGTCTCAGGAGTCCGTGCGCAGGAGGAAGTAGAAATTTTCAAGTGTTCAGTGAGCGGTTATTAGTGCATGAAATTTCTATGTCGATGCAGGAGCGATTGAAAGAGCGATTTGAGAGAAATTTTGCGGAGCGTGGCGAATTGGGTGCTTCGGTGAGTGTGTGGCGGGATGGAAAAGAGCTTGTTTCTTTGGCAGATGGTTGGTGTGAACGTGAGAAAGAGCGCGCGTGGACGGAGGAGACGATGGTGCCGTTTTATTCGATGACTAAAGGAATGGCGTCAGCGACGCTGCTGATGGTGATGGATGAAATGGGTGTGTCGCCCGATGATGAGGTGCGGAGCGTGTGGGAGAAGTTTCCTGTGGCGGGTGCTACGATTGCGCAAATGATGTCGCATCAACTCGGGTTGGCTGCGCTGGATGAAAAAGTGGACATTTGGGATCACGAAGCGGTTATTTCTGCGATTGAACGGCAGTCTCCGAACTGGGATCTATCTGAGGGCGGGCATGGTTATCATCCAAGGACGTTTGGTTTTTTGCTGGAAGAAATGGTGCGCCAGTTGGATGGGCGGTCGTTGGGAGACGTGTGGTGGAGTGAAATTGCTGAACCGCTCGGGCTGGATCTTTGGATTGGTTTGCCTGAAAGTGAGGCGAGTCGTGTGGCGAAGTTGTATCCAGGGAAGATGAATAAAGGAGATTTACAGAGCGCCTTTTACCAAGAGTTGAACAAGGCTGGATCTTTGGTGAGTCGGGCGTTTTTTTCGCCTCGCGGATTGCATTCGGTTCGGGAAATGAATGAAATGCGGATGTATCAAGCAGGGTTCCCTGCGATGGGGGGGATTGGCACGGCGCGAGCGGTGGCGAAGTTTTATCAAGTGGTTGGCGGAGTGATTCCCTTTTTTTCTTCGGATGTGTTAAAGTGGATCCGTGAAATGCAATCGTGTGGCGAGGATCGAGTGTTAAAAGCGCGGACGGCATTTTCTTGTGGTTTTCAAATGGATCCAGTGGGAGAGGATGGAAAAAAAGAGCGTTTTCACTATGGCCGTTCGGTTCAGGCATTTGGGCATCCTGGCGCTGGCGGAAGCCATGCGTTTTTTGATCCAGAATCGGGGTGCTCGTTTGCCTATGTGATGAATCAGATGGAGTTGAGCCCGTTGCCTAGTCAGAAAACCTTAGATTTGGTAGATGCTGTGGTGAAGGGATGATCGATTGGGAATGATTGGAGGGGGCGATTGCATTTGAAACGAGGTCATGATTCGTCGTGGACGGGCGGGGGGATTTGAGGTATGGATTTGCCCAGATGAAATCCGCTGACTTAAACCGACTTTTTGAAGAGATTTTAAATGCGCGCGAGCGCGTGTATAGCGTTGGGGAGGTAACGCCGCTTCAGCAACTGCCCTTGCCGTTACTCGATGCTGAGGTTTGGGTGAAGCGGGAGGATTTAAGTCCGATTAAGGCTTACAAGTGGAGAGGTGCTTACAATGCGATGGCAACGATTTCTCCAGAGCAACGGGCGAAGGGGTTGGTTGCGGCTTCGGCTGGAAACCACGCGCAAGGTGTGGCTTTGGCAGCACAAAAGCTTTCCTGTAAGGCGGTTATTTTTATGCCTCGCTCGACTCCTGAGGTGAAACAAAGTGAGGTGTTGCGTCTGGGTGGTGATGCCGTGGAAATTCGTTTGGTGGGAGATACCTATGATGAGGCGGGGATCGCTGCGCGCGAATACTGTGATTCTGAGGGAGCTGTTTACATTCATCCTTACGACGATGTTGTGGTGATGGGAGGGCAGGGAACTTTGGCCGACGAGGTGGTTATGAGCGGAAAGGGACCATTTGATCGAGCATACGTGCCGATTGGTGGCGGTGGTTTGGCGGCTTCTGTGGCGTGTTGGTTGAAGCGGTATTGGCCCAATATCAAAGTGTATGGCGTGGAGGGCGTGGAGCAGGCATCGATGTCTGCCGCGTTTGAGGCAGGCTCACCAACGCAGCTAGAGTATGTGGATGTTTTTTGTGATGGCACGGCAGTTCGTAAGGCGGGTTCTCTGACATTTGAGTATTGTCGGGAACTTCTCGATGGCATTGTAACGGTGACCAACGATGAGGTTTGTCACTCGGTCCGCACTCTTTGGGAAACGCTTCGTGTGATCCCTGAGCCGAGCGGAGCGCTGGCGTTGGCAGGATTTCAAAAACACAACCAAGCCGGTGAGGTGAAATCTGGTGAAAAAGTTCTGACTGTGATCAGTGGCGCTAACATGGATTTTGCTCAGTTGAGTGGGATTGCTACTCGGGCGGGCATTGGTTCGAAACATCGTCGTTTTCTTCGCGTTCCCATTCCCGAAGGCAAGGGATCGCTTGTTGGATTTTTGCGGGATTTACCTGCGGATGTGAGCATTGTTGACCTTCAATATGGCCGGATAGATTCGGACGTGCAGTATCCGGTGCTTGGTTTGATTGGATCAGAGCAGGATTATGTCGAGTTGGATGAAGTTTTAAAGAAACGGGGCGTATGTGCGCATGACGTTTCGGCTGATGAAGATGTCGATTACCGGATTATTAACTACGATCCATCTTTGTTTCAGCATGCTTTATTCATCAATATTGAGTTTCCTGAGCGCGCCGGAGCCTTTCTCGAATTTATGGAAGCTGTGCGGGATCTCGCGAGTTTGTGTTATTTTAATTACGCTTATTCTGGAGAGCGGGTTGGTCGTGCCTTGGTTGGGATGGAATTTGCTTCGCTAGAAGATCAAAAGGCTTGTTTATCTAGGCTGAAAGAGATGCAAGGCGAGGCGGTTCGGGCCGTTCGAGAGGTGAGCGATGAGATTTTTTATCGTCTAACTGGAAAGAAACGTGAGAATTGAGGCTATTTAGAGCTTGCCACCTTAGAGAATTGTCGTTAATTCCTCTGCACATCAATTTTTTCCTATGGGCCAACAACACAAAAAGAATATCAAGCGTCGTCGTCGTAAGCTGTATTTGAAGCGTAAGAACGAGCAGAAGAAAGCAAGCGTCGTGCGTAAGGAGTCTACTCCTGCGAAGAAGACTGCTACTAAGAAAGTCGCTGCTAAAAAAGTAACGAAGAAGACTGCAGCCAAAAAGACCGCTAAAAAAGCAGCCAAGAAAACTGCTAAAAAGGCAGCGAAAAAAGCTGTAAAGAAGGTAGCCAAAGAAGTTGAAGCTCCCGCTGAAGAAAAAAGCGCTGAGTAATCTTTGAGCTTTTCATTTATTTTTAGAAAAAGGCCGATTGCGTTTTGTGCAGTCGGCCTTTTTCCGTGTGTGTTATAAGTGAATTCAAATAACCTAAAATCCGCAGTTGGATTATCAAAACGAAGGCGCTTTCCTCATGTGCCAACGGCACAACCCATA
>CAZOWD010000064.1:0-10607 GCA_964583225.1 uncultured Verrucomicrobiales bacterium
ATCAAAAGCTGAAGAACCTAAAGCTAATACATCTACTGAAAAATCTTCTGATGCAAATAAGGCCGAGGCTAAGACTGCTGCTAAAAAAGCCCCCAAAGCTGAAACTTCTAAACCCGAAGCATCAAAAGCAGATGCGCCTAAGGCTAAGCCAGCAACGGAAAAATCTTCTGAAGCTCCTAAAGCCGAGGCTAAACCTGCAGCTAAAAAAGCTTCCGAAGCAAAAGAATCTCAGAAAGGAGAAAGCAAATAATGAACGCGTTTCTTGCCCAAACTACCTCGTTGACCACCGAGGCGTCCGGAATCTGGACGTCATTGGAAGGTCTTCCTGAACTTCCCAACCGATTAGTCGAATGGCTCGTTTCTTTAACGGGCGCTCCAGACTGGTTGACTGCGTCTCTGAGTTTTCTCGTGAGTGCCGCAGTTGTGGTTGCAGTGTTTCTTACCTGTTTCGCCCTTGTTTCTCTCGTTGAGCGGAAAACATTGGGACGCATTCAGAACCGCTACGGTCCAAACCGAGTGGGTCCTTTTGGAATTCTTCAGCCTGTGGCCGACGGTATTAAAATGTTGACGAAAGAAGACATTGTTCCCCACAAGGCCGAGAAGTTCCTTCACTTGGTGGCTCCAATTATGATTGTGGTTCCCGCCATCCTTGCTCTCGCAGTTCTTCCTTACGGAAAAGAATGGGTGCCAGTTGATTTGAAACTTGGTCTTCTCTTTTTCTTTGCCGTAGGTGCCATGACCGAAATGTCCGTCTTCATCGCAGGATGGGCGAGCGGATCTAAGTTCCCAATGTTGGGATCGCTCCGCGCGATTTCTCAAATGGTGAGTTACGAATTGCCTCTTCTCATTTCCGCCATGGGCGTGATTATGATGACTGGTTCAATGTCGCTCCCAGCGATTGTTGAGCATCAGGCAACTTACAACCTCGGTTTCATTTCCAACTGGAACATCTTCACTCCGTGGGGACTTGTTGGAGGAATCGTTTTCTTCATTGCCGCGATTGCGGAAGCAAACCGATGCCCATTTGACCTTCCCGAAGGGGAGTCTGAGATTGTGGCGGGTCACATGACCGAATATTCTGGGTTTAAATACGCCTTGTTCTTCATGGGTGAATACCTCGGACTTTTTGCCATTTCTGGATTATTTATCACGCTCTTCCTCGGTGGTTGGAGTGCTCCTATCGCTGGACTTGAATTTATTCCTTCCTGGCTCTGGTTCTTTGGCAAGCTCGTGGTGATTATCATGATTATGCTTTGGATTCGTGGAACTTGGATGCGTGTCCGTATGGATCAACTCATGCGCTTCTGCTGGTTGTTCCTCATTCCTCTTTCCTTACTCACCATTCCTGCTGCTGCTATCTGGCACTTTGTGGGAACGGGATTTGGAGCAGGATTGCTCGGATGGATCATCACCATTCCTTTCCTTCTCATTCCTTACATCATCATCACCGTTATCCTTAACCGCCGCATGGCTCCAACCACGCGTCAATACCACTTCGCAGAATGATTACCTTACTCATACTTACACCTCTGATTGTCCTTGCCGCTCTTGGCGCAGTCTGGAAGGCGCGACCTGTTCACGCAGCTCTCTTTCTAGCGCTTTGCCTCTCGTTGGTTGCCGTGCTTTACCTCACCTTGGGAGCTGACTTTATGGGACTGATTCAGTTTTCCGTTTATGTCGGTGCCGTGGCGGTTCTCATCGTGTTCTCACTGTTGATTACCCGTCCATCGGATGAAACTGCAGAAATTGCACGTCGTCCGAAGTCGCTTGTTCCTGGCTTGTTTTGCACGGTTCCAGTTCTCGGTGTGCTTGTTTACGGCGTCATGGCCGGACTTCCTACCGATGCTAATGGAGCCGCGCTCGCTTCAACTTCTGACGCGCCAGTGTTCTCCATTGGAAAACTCGGTGAGGTGCTTTTCACCTCCCACGCTCCAGCAGTTCTCGCCGTTGCTGTCCTACTCACTTCCGTGATGATAGGTGCCGCCCTTTTCGCTCGCGATATCAACGAGCACGAAAGTTAATTCTCTGGCAAACTAGCAATTTGAAAAACTAGCAATCTTTACTCAAATGACACCTCTCGCCTTATTACTCACTTTATCATGCGTGCTGTTCACGCTCGGCTTATTTGCCGTGCTGACGCGGCGGAACATGATTCTTATCCTTGTCGGGATCGAGCTAATGCTCAATGCCGCCAATATTAACTTTATCGCTTTTTGGCGATACGGACCTGCTGATGTCGATCAAGTTGGACCGATGTTCCTCCTGTTCTCTATCGCAATCGCCGCGGCTGAAGCCGCAGTGGGCTTGGCCATCATCTTGATGGTATTCCGCCACACTCGTTCTACAGACCTTAACAAACTCGATAAACTCCATGGTTGAAGCAATTAAATCACAACTTCCCACTGCGCTTTGGCTGGTGCCACTCCTTCCGTTTCTTGCGGCTGGTGTGACTGCCTTCTTGCCAAACTCAAAAGGGAAACTGGCCTCCAAGTTGGCGCTTGCCGCATTGGCGACCTCTTGTCTTATCGCGATCTCCGCATTCATCTGCGCGATCACGCCTTCGGAAGAACCCGTTGTCGCCACTGTGATTCCATGGCTTAGCTATGGTGATGTGGTTCTCAACATGGGGGTATTACTTGATCCGCTCAGCGCAGCGATGGCCGCAATGGTCACGTTTGTTGCATTTTGGATTTTTGTTTACAGCACCAGTTACATGGAAACTGAAGAGCGGTTCGGTCGCTTCTTTACTTTCCTTTCCCTGTTTGCTGGGGCAATGTTGATGCTGGTTCTCGCAAACAGCTTGCTCATGCTCTTCATGGCATGGGAGTTGGTTGGATTGGCATCGTATTTGTTGATCGGATTTTACTTTAAGAAACCATCTGCTGCTGCGGCTTGTCAGAAAGCATTCATCACCACACGGGTGGGGGACATGGCTTTCTTGATCGGTCTCATCTGGCTCTACCGTGAGTCTGGCACATTGATGTTCTACAACGATGGCGCTGGATTGCTTGAAACGGGCGCACTTAAAACGCTCGGTGGCACAATCACGATCGGAGGACTTTCCGTATCTGCTGCGGCATCCTTGCTTCTCCTTGTTGGAGCGATGGGTAAATCAGGTCAGGTGCCATTGCACACTTGGCTTCCCGATGCGATGGAAGGCCCTACGCCTGTTTCCGCTTTGATTCACGCCGCTACCATGGTGGCCGCTGGTGTTTTCCTCGTGGCTCGCACATTCCCAATCTTCTCGGAGGTGGGTGGCGCTCACGGATCAAACATCGCGTTAACCGCTGCCGCTTGGGTTGGTGGTATCACTGCTCTTTACGCCGCATTGGTGGCGATGGCGCAGACCGACTTCAAACGCATCCTCGCTTACTCGACAGTTTCTCAGCTCGGGTTTATGATGATTGCTATCGGAACAGGTGGCGTTGCCGCTGGAATGTTGCACCTTATCTGTCACGCATTCTTCAAAGCGCTTCTCTTCCTTTCTGCTGGTTCTGTGATTCACGGTTGCCACGAGGAACAAGACATCCGCAAGATGGGTGGACTTCGTAAGCAAATGCCAAAAACCTTTATCGCCTACGCGATTGGTATGATGGCGCTTTCCGGATTCCCATTCTTCTTCTCTGGATTCTGGAGTAAAGAAGCCATCCTTCACTCTGCCCAACACTGGCATGGTGGATACGGTCCTTTCATCCTTGCTGTTCTTGCAGCGATGCTTACCGCATTTTACATGACTCGCCAGGCACTGCTTGTGTTCTTTGGTGAAGCTCGCAAGCCTGGTGTGGAGCATCCACACGAAAGCCCATCTCGCATGGTTATTCCGTTGTTTGTTCTTGCTGGATTTGCAATGGGATTATCCGTCATCAGCACGCCGTTCTGGCCATGGTTTGAAGAGTGGATCGGTGGCGAATCTGCCCACTTTAATGGAGGCGCTATGTTTAATGGTAATTCCATGCTTCTGCTCGCTGTTTCTCTCACCATCGTTATTGTTGGTGTGGGGGCATCTTACCTCCTTTACCGGAATGTTTCGAACGACTCGACTGCAGATGACCCAATGAAAGGCAAACTTGGAGCTGGTCTCTGGGGATTCCTTGAAAATGCTATGGGATTTGACGCATTCTATGAAAAAGCAGTGATCACACCGCTTGCTAAACTCGCCGATGGGTTTGACTTTGTGGATCGCAAAATCTTTGTGCCACTCATGGCGGCAGGCGAAACGGTATCCAAAGCCTTTGGCCGTTTCACTGGAACAGCCGATCAGTTGGGACCCAACTTCATTTTTGATGAGGCAACGCAGGGCATCAAACACAATGCCAAGCAAGTCTCCCGTAGTCAGAGCGGTCGCCCGCAGGGATACCTTCGCGCGATTGGTCTGGGAATGTCTGCTTTGCTCGTCCTTTACTTCATCATCGTCGCTATCGCCTAATATCCCATTCTTATATTCGAGTTCATTTTTAGATTAAAACATCATGTTGTTACTCTCATTACTTCTGTTACCACTGGTTGGTGCTGTGATTCTTTCGCTCGTTCCCGCGTTTGCTGGGGATGACGATGGAAAAAACAAGCTCGCCGGAAAATTCTCCATCCTTTGGGGTGTCCTCTCCATCGTCCTCGTGGCCGTTATCGGTATGCAAGGGCGCAATGCTGATGGCGCTTTCGCCGCTTGGTCGCTCGACTGGATTCCCGCTGCCAACATCAACCTCAACTTTAGCGTTGATGGCATCTCTTGGGTGTTCCTTCTTCTCACTTCCTTGGTGACCACATTCTCCTTAGTGATTTCATCACGTTCGGGATTGAGTGGTCGTGCTTACTGCGGGTTGATCCTTGCAATGCAAGCCTTCCTCTTTGGAGTGTTTACTGCACGTCACTTTATTCCTTTCTTCTTGAGTTGGGAAATGACGCTGATTCCTTCCTACCTGCTCGTTCGTTTGTGGGGTGGAGAAAATGCACCACGTGCCGCGAAACGATTCTTTATCATCACGCTCGGAGGTGGTGTTTCCATGCTTGTTGGATTCCTTGCCCTTCAGGTTGCAGTGGGAACGATGGATTTTGATTCATTGATTCAAATGGCAGCCAACAAGGAACTTGTTCCTGCTGTGGCAAAAGCATTTGCTGTAACGGGTTACACAGGAACTGCTGTTCTGACCGTGATTGCTTCGGTTGTCTTTATTGGACTTGCCGTAAAAATCCCAGTCTTCCCATTCCACGCATGGCTTCCTGATGCTTATTCAGAGGCTCCAACGCCAGTAACGATTTTGCTGACGGGTGTGCTTTCCAAGATGGGGGTTTACGGACTGTTCCGTGTGTTCCTCATGGTTTTCCCAGAAGTGCTTCCTGGATTTGCTCCATGGCTTACTGCTCTTGCCGTAATTACGGTTGTGCTCGGTGCTGTGGCTGCTTTGGCTCAGACAGATCTCAAGCGAATCCTCGCTTACTCTTCCATTAACCACCTCGCTTACTGCACCTTGGCTGTTGCCGCTGTGGCAAGCACGCAGGCGGATCACGATGCTGTTAGCTCGGCGTTGAGTGGAACTGTTCTTCAAGCATTTAACCACGGGGTGATCGTTTGTGCGATGTTCTTCGGGGTAACGATCCTTGAGCGGAAGAGCGGGGGATTACGTGGCATTAACGACTTCGGCGGACTTCGCACGAAGATGCCAGTGTTCTGCGCTTTGATGGGACTTGCCTTTTTCGCTTCTCTCGGCCTTCCCGGACTCAGCGGGTTTGTTGGAGAATTCTTGATCTTCAACGGAGTCTTCGGACTTGTGCCATGGGCTGCTGCAGCTTCCGCTATCGGACTCTTGCTTACTGCTGTTTTCTTCCTGCGATACATCCGCAAAGCCTTCCACGGCCCAGTAACGGATAAAACGGACACTTGGAAAGACATCGATACTATTGATCGTCTGATCTACTTGCCTGTAATCGCAATGATTGTTCTTCTCGGTGTTTGGCCTCAGATTATTCTGCAAGCCTTCAATGCTGATATCGTCACTATGCTTAACCTTCTCACCAAGTAATTATGAATCCCGTTTGGACTATTATATCCGCATTTGCAGGGGCATTTCTTGTGCTCCTCCTGCCCGCCCGTCAGGCTCATTTGTCCCGCATCGTTGCCTTGGTGGCATCGCTTGTCGGAGCACTTGCCGCCGCCGTTTCCTGCACCGCTCAGTTGAAGGACCTCAGCGCTACTCCTTGGTCGATCAATTTACCTTGGATCCCAAGCTTTGGTATTAACTTCCACTTGCAAGCTGGAGGTATCGCCTTGGTATTGATCATGCTGACTGGAATTGTCGCCGTTGCTGGTGTGCTTTTCTCTTGGAACGTAAGCAAGCGTCCCCGCGCTTTCTTCTTCCACTATATGATGATTATCGCTGGCGTGTATGGGGTTTTCCTCAGCCGTGACGCGTTTCTTCTCTTCGTGTTTTATGAAGTTGTGATCCTTCCTAAATATATGTTGATCGCCATTTGGGGATCTACCAATAAGGAATACGGTGCAATGAAGTTGACGATGTATTCAATCGGAGCTTCGGCATTGATTCTTATCGGACTCGCGATTGCCTACGCTGCTTCTGGCGCACAGAGCTTCGATATTGACGTGCTTGCCGCTGCAACCTATTCGGATTCGCTCCAAGTTTGGGCATTCCCAATCCTTTTCCTCGGATTTGCGGTTCTCGCAGGTATGTGGCCGTTTCACACTTGGGCTCCTACGGGTCACGTAGCCGCTCCAACTGCCGCTTCTATGTTGCTGGCTGGTGTGGTTATGAAGTTGGGTGCATTCGGTGCGCTTTGCATCGCTATGCCAATCTTCCCTCACGGGTTTGAAGTTTGGCGTCCCGTCATCGCTGGCCTTGCTGTGATCGGTATCCTTTACGGAGCTTACACCGCGCTTTCCCAGAAAGACCTCAAGTTTGTGATCGCTTACTCATCAGTTTCCCACATGGGATTCATTCTGCTCGGTCTCGCTGCCGCTACCCATTGGGGATTGCGCGGTGCGGTGCTTCAGATGATCTCTCACGGAATCGTTGCTGGTCTTCTCTTTGGTATTGCTAGCCGAGTCGTTTACGAACGCACTCATACTCGTGACCTTACCGAACTCGGAAAGTTTGACCTTTGGCGTTCGCTTCCTATGGCGGCCGTTGCCTTTACCTTGGCGACTGCAGCTTCGATGGGACTTCCTGGATTCTCTGGCTTTGTCGCAGAAATCTCAGTCATCATCGGTGTGTGGGAATCTTACCCAATGCTCCTCGTTCTCGTGGCTCTTGGAATCGTGATTACCGGTGCCTTTTCGCTTCGCGCTTTACTTCGCACTTTCTTCCCTGAGCGTAAGAAGTCCGATCCTAAAGCTCCCGTTCTTTCTCCTATGACCTGGGATGAAATCACCGCCATTACGCTTTTACTCGCTGTTTCTATCGCTATCGGAATTTACCCTAAACCTTGGGTGCTTCTGATCGATGAGGGCCTGAAATCGCCACTCTTTCAATCAATTCTCTCCATTAACTAAGTCCTAGTCGTGAACTATCTTAACTTATTCTACCAGTTGCTTCCTGAAGCTGTGCTCGTTATTTCAGCGTTGGCACTGCTCGGTGTCTCCGTCGCTTCAGAATCGAAATCCGGCAAGGTCATCCAGACGCGTATTCCGCTGACGATGGCTCTGATCGGAGTGATCCTCGCAGCCCTCGCCCTGTATTTTGGACCGAAGGATGTGGTTTCTGGAACCGTTCTTTTATCGCTCGATCCCTTAGCTATGGTGATGAAGGCTGTGGTGCTGGGACTTGGCTTCCTCGCTCTGTTGCTCACTCCTGCGCGTCGGGAAATGAAAAATCCAGGTGAGTTTTACGCTTTGATGCTTTTTGCTATCACGGGTCTGACACTCACAGTGGGAACCAACAATCTGATCTTCATGTTTGTCGCTCTCGAGCTGGCAAGTTTGTCGATGTATTTGCTTTCGGGATTTTCTCGCACAGAGAAAGCATCTGAGGCTTCGCTGAAGTATTTCATGTTCGGTGGTGTTTCTGCCGCATTTATGCTGTTCGGCCTTAGTTTCCTCTATGGATTTGCTCACGCTGTTACGCTCGAGGGCGTGGCAACTGCGGTGGTTGCAAACCCAAGTGCTCCATTTGGAATGATGGGACTGTTGCTTGTTATCATCGGACTTGGATTTAAAATGGCAGCGGCTCCGTTCCATTTCTGGGCACCCGACGTTTACCAAGGTTCACCTGTTTCCAGTGTGGCTCTCATTTCAGCAGCTTCAAAAGCAGTTGGAATGGTGGTTTTGATTCGTTTTTTACTGATCGGATTCCCAGCAGCTGCAGGATCTGCCTCATGGGGTGAGATGTCCGGAGGTTGGGCGATTTGGATTGCCGTAATCTCAGCGGTTTCCATGATCTTTGGTAACCTTTTGGCCATTGCGCAGAAGAGCGTGCGCCGGATGCTTGCTTACTCTGCTGTGGCAAACTCAGGATACTTATTCGTAGGATTAGCTTCTGCGGGAGCTCCTGCTGCTGGTGCAGCTTTGTTTTACGTGATTGTTTACGGACTTGCTACCTTTGGTGCCTTTGCCGTAACTGCATTGGTTGAGCGCGATCGTGGAAGCGACTCGCAGGAGGCATTTGCAGGGCTTGTTTATCGTTCACCGCTTCAAGCTGTTGCTTTGTTTATCTTCATGGCATCGCTTGCTGGAATTCCACCATTGGCTGGATTTGCAGGTAAGTTTGTTCTCTTTAGTTCGGCGTTAGCAAATACGCTCCATGGTGATCAGTCAGGTTTGACTTGGTTGGTCGGACTTGGTGCAGTGGTGAGTGCTATTTCACTTTACTACTACCTGAAAGTGCTCAAGCAAGCCTTCGTTCGTGGAAACGCAGACGATGCTGCTTTCAATCGCCTTAAAACAGAAGAAGAGGGAAGCTCCGTGGATAAAAGCACGCTTTGGGCGCACACCTTGGCCATTGCTATTCCCGCTGTAGCGATCGTTCTCCTCGGTCTTTTCCCTGGAGCGCTTCTCGAGCCTATCCAAGCCGCAGTAAAGGCTACGCTTGGAATGTAATTTGAGCGGTAGCTCTTTCGGACAATTCCGTTATCTTTTCATCCTCTCCTTCGCTGTTTTAGCGGGGAGGGGATTTTTATTGGGGAGGGGTGCCTAATTTTATTGGCTTATCCCCAATCGAGTTTTTGGCGCAGGGTGGAGTAAAATGTGCGGTCGGGGAGACGAAGGAGCGGGAGAGCGTGTCCGGCTTGCTCCACGATGATTTTGCTACCGTGGTTGATTTCGATGACATCACGGCCATCTACTGTAAATAGCATTGGGCATTCGGCATCGGAAGCTGGAGCCAGTTCGATAGTTGAGTTGTCAGATACGACGACAGACCGGTTGCTAAGGCTGTGTGGGCAGATAGGTGTGATGACAAAAACTTGAGACTGCGGAGCAATGAGTGGTCCTCCCGCAGAGAGTGAGTAGGCTGTTGACCCCGTGGCAGTGGCAACGATGAGTCCGTCGGCTCGGTAGTGGTTGAGCAGGTCGCCATCCACCCAAGCATCGAGCGAAACGAGACGTCCCGTTTTTCCTCTTGCTAGTGATATTTCATTGAGAGCCCGAAACTTAGTAGATTCTCCAGCGGAGTTGATGACTTCTGCTCGGAGTTGGGTTCGTTTGGTGAGCGTGTAATTTTTACTGGCTATGGCTTGGGCAAAAATGTCGAGTTCTGTATCTGAACAAGTTGTTAGAAATCCGAGAGTTCCAATGTTGATGCCGGCAACGGGGATATCGGCAGCGCCAATTTTATGGGAAGCATCAAGCATTGTGCCATCGCCACCAAGCACGGCAACAACTGAGCAGGTTTCAGGGAATGTTCTGGCGCAAACTCCTTCTTCGGAACCCATTATTTTTGCGGTGTTGGTTTCCAGAGTCCATGAGACTCCCACTTTTTCTAAAGCTGCGCAAAGGTTGAGGATTGTTTTTTTTGCTCCTGATTTATTAGGATTTGCTATGATGCCTACATTCACGCAGTGAGGGTAGTTTGTTTTTGAAAAAGATACAGTGAAAATGTTTTGAGCTTAGTTTCTTGAATGTGAAGTTGCGTGTATTAGGTTTCTTGTAATGAAAATCATGATTACGTGTTTGGTGGCGCTTGTCTCAGTGAGTTCTCTATCGTTGATCTCTTGTGATAAGGCCAAGAAGCTTGCAGATGTAACTGCGCAAAAAATAAAAGAGTTGAAAGGCGAAGGAGATGAAAAAGAGGATGGAGCGTTGGTGACTTCCGTGACTTCAGTAGGAGAGACGGAAGGGAAAGAGATTATCAAAAATGAAAAACGCTTGGTGATCCTTGAGTTTTATTCGGATACATGAGGCCCTTGTCGAGCCATTGCTCCCGTGTTGGAGCGCTTAGCTGAAAAGAACGCCCAGAAAGTT
The DNA here is from genome assembly GCA_964583225.1 of uncultured Verrucomicrobiales bacterium. GTDB lineage: Bacteria > Verrucomicrobiota > Verrucomicrobiia > Verrucomicrobiales > Akkermansiaceae > Oceaniferula. Next base: position 10,406 of record CAZOWD010000064.1, read on the forward strand.
AGAATTATCAAAGTGAATGCGGTTAAACACAGTTCGTGGGCATCGGAGGAGCATGTGCGAGGCGTTCCTGCATTTCGTTTATATCGTGGCGGAACGCTTGTGGAGCGGTTTGTAGGAGCTTATCCAGAGAAACAGATCCAAGGAAAAATTGATAAATACGCCCCAGTGTTTGACGGTTCATCTTCAGGTTCAAAAGCTCACG
>CAZOWD010000065.1:0-10570 GCA_964583225.1 uncultured Verrucomicrobiales bacterium
TCGCAGTGTGCTTGAGAATTGGCCAGGGGATGGTGCGATTACCTGTTTTGGAGATAGCCTGGCTGATTTTATTCTCAATTTGGACATGCCCAAGGTGGATGTTACCTTGCGAGATATTCCTCAGGAAATTCCACGTGTGGTGGTGGATAACGATCAAGTGGGACAAAAGGCGGCACGTTATTTTTTGAGAAAGGGATACAAAGATTTTGCTTATTTTTCATGGAAAGAGATTCAGGTGAATCAAATGAGAAAAGAGGCATTTGTGCGCACGCTTAAAGATGAAGGTGGAATCTCTGATAAACGTATTCATTTTATTGAGCAACCCGATGAAGAAATCATGATGGATTGGGGAAATCACATGCAATGTTTGATTGATCAAGTGAAGAAATTACCCCGACCTTTGGCTGTGTTTACAGGTCAAGATAACTTGGGCTCTTCTTTGGTTGAGGCGTGTGTTTCTTCTGGGATTGCGGTTCCTGAGGAAGTTGCCGTGTTAGGGGTGGATAACATTGAGTTTCTGTGTGATTGCTCGGTGGTGCCTCTTTCGAGTATTGATACACGTCTTTCAGATTTAGGATACGCTGCCGCAGAGCAGTTGGGACGACTTATTAAAGGCGAGATCAAACCTTCCGAGCCTCCCATTACCGTGCCCACGGGGGATGTGATTTCTCGAAGAAGCACGGAATCTCTAGCGGTGTCTCATCCGGCCGTGGTAAAAGCGCTTCAGCTCATGCGGCGCGAATTTATGAACGGACTGGTTCTCGAGGATGTGTATAAAGAGGTTGGCCTAACCAAGCGGGGATTAGAAAAGGCATTTAAAAAACACCTTTCAGATTCCCCGGCCTCAGTGCTCCGTAAAATTCGTCTCAATTACGCCAAAATGTGTCTGACGCAAACGGATGTTAAGATTGAAGCCTTGGCGTTGGAATGTGGATACAGCAATAGCTCGAATTTGAGTCACGCCTTTAATCGAGAAACGGGGATGTCACCTCAAGATTATCGCAGTATGTATCGCTCACCTCTCTTTTCGAATAAGAAAAGCCAAGAGTGAAGAGCTTGAAATATTGAAGTAGCTGAAATCTCAATGATTGTTTTTATTGGATTCAGCTACTTTCGTAGTCGATGTTCGTAGTCCGCTGTTAGTCTTTGATAGCACCCCGACGCGCTTCAAGTTCCGCACGAATTTCTTCAACTCTCTTTTTGGTGAGGTCGAATCGGATGAGGAAAATCAGAGCGATGATGAGTCCAACAATGGGAATCGCCGCAAGGTAGAAACGAATGTGTGTGAGTGCATCTACGGTTTGGATGTCGAGTTCTTGGTTAAACCCAGACCATTTGAGAACAAATCCTGACCCACCCATACCAATAGCGAGTCCGATTTTCATGAAGAACGATCCGCAAGCGGAAAAGGCACCTTCGCGGCGTTTTCCAGATTCAAGCTCATCGTAGTCGATGACGTCAGCTCCGATGGCACCGTAAAGCATCCAAAAACCAGCCATGGTAAAGGCGTTAAACCCGCTGGCAACAAGCTGGAGAGCTGGATGATTGGGGGTGTAAAGAAACCACGTGCCTCCAAACGCAAGGATGGAGAGAATGAGAACGAGCATCATCGAGTGGCGTTTGCCGTAGCGGTGAGCGACTCCTGAAAAAAATGGAATCCCTGCAAATCCTACCAAGACCATAGAAACGCCCATGGCGAGGTTCCACATTCCACCTTTGGCCCAATCACCTGCACAAACGTGGTAAACGGTGGTGTAGAGTCCCAACGTTCCGACCATGCTGGTGCAGGTTCCGTAGGAAATCGCCATAGCAAGCTGAGTGCGGAACGGTTTACACTGCATGGCTCCCGTGAAAATTTCGAGGATGCCGACTTTATTATTGGGCCGATTGATTGCCTGTTCGTAGTAGCGTTCCTTGGTCCCGAAAAAGGTGATGAATCCGATAATGATCATCAAAGAGCCGATGATGAGAGAAAATACTTTAGCTCCAAAAAGCGTGTTGTCGTTGAAGATTGAGAGCGAAATAAAGGCCGCCGCTCCAAAGTTTCCAATCTCTGCAAACTTTTGAAATCCTCCACGGAAGGCAAAGACGGACGTCCTTTCTTCGTAGTCGGGGGTCATTTCAGCACCCATGCTCTGGTAGGGCATGTTAAAGCAACTGACCAAAGTGATGAGTATTCCCGAGCCTATGAGCAAATACCAAAAGTAATAACTTTCGTCTTTCCCTGGCTCAATAAACCAGAAAAAGGCGATCATCCCCAGTCCCGATAAGAGAGAGCCGACGAGAATGAACGGGCGACGTCGTCCAAAACGGGTTCGGGCGTTGTCGGATGCCCAGCCAAAGAAGGGATCTGAAATGGCATCAAAAAGTCGGTTCACCAACAGAGCGATACTTACAAGGTGAGCGGGAAGTCCTAAAAAAACGTTAAAAACGGGCCAAACAATCCCAGGAAGTAGCCAGTTTCCCCAAGCATCGTTAGCTGAGCCCATCCCATAGGCGATTTTTTCACGGATGGGCAACTTAGCGGAAGATTCAGATGATTGTTCAGACATTGTGAGGTTGAGCTGTGAGTTTTAGGACGATTGGTAGTCTAATCTTATTGGGGTATAATGAACATCATAAAATGAAACAAAAATGAAAAAGCGGGAAGAAGAGCTCACTTTAATGGGTGTGAGACGAGTTGTCTTCCCAAGGTGTGTTCTCTACTTCTTTGGAATGAGGATGGTAGATGTCGAGTTGGGCTCCTTTTCTTCGAGCTAAAGCACGTCGGATGCTTCGGTATTCTTCATGAAGATTGGAGTTAACGTAATCGAATGTAACCGAGAGAGAGAGAAGGATTGGCGTGGCGATAAAAATTAAAAAGAGCGATCTGCCGAGCTCTCCATGGCTGATCGAAACCACGCCTTGAAATCCAAACCAGCAGGACGCTAACGCAGAGGAAAACGTGCCTACTGTTAGGATAAATTGTCTCATGGGAATGAAGCTAGAAATTCTAGCGGGAGAGGGGGTTACCACTCAATTGCGGTAGCGGCCCAAGTGAGGCCAGCTCCAAATACAACGAGAATGATATTGTCGCCACGTTTGAATCTGCCTTCGCGGTTGGCTTCGTCCAGCGCAATGGCAACGGCTGCCGCTGAGGTGTTTCCGTATTTGTCGAGGTTTACAAATACTTTTTCCTGAGGAATGGTTAGGCGTTTTGAAATGGCATCGATGATGCGTAAGTTGGCCTGATGAGGAATGATAAGGGAAATGTCCTCAGGCTTGAGCTCTGCGCGTTCGATGACTGTTTCTGCTGCTTTTTTCATGGCATTGACAGCGAGTTTGAAAATCTCGCGTCCTTGCATGGACATGGTAGCTAAGCGATCCTCCGCATTTTCTGGGGTTGTTGGGCAGGCTGATCCACCACCAGCAATTTTTAAAAGCTCCGTGTGACGGCCATCTGAGCCCGTTTCGGAAGCGAGAATATGACCTTCTCCTTCTTTCGAGGGGCGGAGCACAGCGGCGCCAGCGCCATCGCCAAAGAGAACGCATGTATTTCTGTCTGTCCAATCGACAAACGAGGAGAGTTTTTCCGCTCCAATAATGAGGGCGTTTTTGTAAGCGCCATCAGAAATGAGTCTTTTGGCGATTTTCATGGCATAAAGGAATCCTGAGCATGCTGCGGAGATATCAAATGCAACTGCAGAATGGGCTCCTAAATTGGTTTGCACATAACAGGCCGTGGCTGGGGTGAGCGTGTCTGGTGTGATGGTCGCAACAATGATGAGTTCGACATCTTCAGGCTTTATCTCTGCTTGCTCTAGGGCTTTGAGTGCCGCTTTTGTCGCCATGTGCGAAGTGAATTCGTCATCGGCAGCGATGTGCCGAGTTTTGATTCCAGTGCGCGTTGTGATCCATTCATCAGAGGTCTCAACCATTTTTTCGAGGTCCTCGTTTGTGAGAATTTTTTCGGGAAGGTAGCTGCCTGTGCCAGCGATGGTGACGGGTGTGGCTGAAGAGAAATCGTTCATAAAAATCAGATGTAATCAAATGGTGACGGAACTTTAGCTAAGAATTGGCAGATGAACAGCGGAAATCTTGTGATGACCGTGTTTTCATGAAGTTTCTTTGTTTATAAGGCTTCGAAGGTGCGTTGATGTTGATTCAAAAGGACCGTTTCGGTGTAACCAGCTTGCTTTGCAATAGCGATAGCTTGGGGGAAGTCACGAGCAATTTCACTGGGAGCGTGCGCATCAGAAGAAAGAATAAGAGAGATGCCAGCGGAACAAGCTAATTCGAGAAATTGAGAAGCGGGGTAAGCTTCGGCGCAGGGTTTATGCCATCCCGCTGTGTTGAGTTCGATAATGCAACCGGAGTTGGCGATCGCTTCGATTGCAGGCTCGTAATAGCGGCGGAGGTCTCCTTTGGGGTGGTAGTTAAATTTTTTGATGAGATCGGGGTGGGCGAGCACATCAAACAGTTTGCTCTTGGCCATGTTGATGTAAGTTTGCCAATAGAGATCCCAAGCTTCGTCAATGTCAGTTGTCGCCCATTTTTTGAGCCATGCAGGGTTATCAAAATCCCAGTCGGAGAGGTAATGAACGGAACCAATGAGATAATCCCAGTTGTGTTTGGTTGCGAGTGTTTCAATCCACGGCTCGCATCCTATGAGCCAGTCGCATTCAAGCCCCGCGCGGATGGGGAGTTGGTCTCCTGCTTCAGCACGAGCCCGAGCAATCCATTCGAGGTAATTGGGAAGTTGATTTTCGAGCATCCGCCAATCGTCGAAAGGCTCGGGGATAGCTGGAGCGTGATCGGAAATTCCGTATTCTGTGATTCCAGCCGCAATGGCAGCTTTGACAAAGGCTTCTGGTTCGCCTTCAGCGTGCATGCAGAGGGGCGTATGGGTGTGATAGTCCGCTGGCATGGCTGAAAAATGGAGAATTATTTGGCAGAAACAACAAGTTTTTTTGTAGTGTTGTCATCCAGCATAAGAGAGAACGTCTGCTTTTTGCCTCCAAGTTCAACCGTCACTTCGTAAAGCCCCTTGTAGCCTCGGGTAGAAACGGATCCGTCTTTGCCCGAAACAAGAGATTTTTCCGTGTGCCAAGTTTGAGTGAGCAGTTTCTCCCATACTTTTCCCATGGGAGTGGGTTTAAAGTCTCGATCGTAGAGCGCCGCTGTTGGGCGGAAGTTATCGGCAAGAAAGATCCAGTTGATGTGAGCGGACATCAGAGGATGACTATAAATGAGAATGAGGAAATCCTCAAAAAACTTTGCCTGAAGCTCGGTGTCTGGGTAGTCGAAATCAAACTCGGTGATTTGCATTTTTTTGCCGTATTTACCAAAGCTATCGATGCGGTGAAGGATTTCTTCGGGGGGGACGGGGGATTTAAAATGCCCTTGAAAGCCAATTCCATCGAGTGGTGCTTTATTTTTGACGATATAGTCGATCCAGTAGTGGTAGTTTTTGCGGTGTTCGGAATTGTTGTCGGAGAGGATTCCGTAGTCGTTGATATAGGAAAGGTATTTGGGGCTTTGGGCGGTTTGGAACCACTCAAGCACGACTTCTTTGCCGAGTAGATCCATGAACTCGTGCTCGGTGTAGGGTTCGTTCATCACATCCCACTCACTGAAGGTATCAGGGTATAGGTTGGTGAATTTTTTGATGTGATCGACTAGATCTTTACGAAACGCGGTTTTGTTCTTTTTGTAGAGATTGTATCCTTCGGGGAGTCTAGCAAAACCAGGCCAGATGAGCACGTGACCGCGCACGGTCATGTCGTGTTTTTTGCACCAAGTGAGTAGTTGCTCGAGATTGTTTTTCATCTGAGCGTAGAGCTTCCACTTCATTCCGTTGGTGGGAGTTATTTTACTGCATGTCTTATTCAGAATTTCTGCGTATTGATCGCGGCGTTTTTGGCTGACCCCATTGGCTCCAACTGCCATTTCTTCACTGCGCACGGCAGCTCCAAATCCAAATTTATGCCGCTTGAGAGTGAGGTGAACTTTTGCATTGGAGATCGGCTTGCCTTGCGAGTCGGTGAGTTTGAGCTTAAATTGAGCGGTTCGAAGTTTTTGAATCCGTTTGAGGGCGGCTTTTCGCCATGGCGCATCGTCTTCGATTCCTGGATAGTAGGTTTTGGAAAGAGGCAGTTTGGCGAGTGGGGTAGACTTTCCGTAAGAAAAAACGTGAAGGTCCGCGAGTTGAATGGTTTGAGGTTCTACACCGCCAAAAAATAATTGGAGTTGGGTGTTCGGGGTGTTGGGAACATCAATTTGAGTTTCAAAAGGAATCGTGATGAGTTTCCATTCTTTTGTGAGAAAGAGATCGCGTTGGACATGGCCTCGCCAGTCATCGTAAGCTGGTTTATATTGGAGAAGTAAGCTACTTGCACCGAAAGGGTTTTTGGTGGCAAGCGTGCGGGCGTAAAAGGCGATGATGCCCGTTTCTCCTTTTTGCCAGTGATGTTTTTCGGTGAATTTAAGCCGAACAGCCCACGGGCTCGCTCCTGGTTTTTTGATATCAACGGTGATCGCTTTTTTGAATGGTTGACCGCTAACTTCGATAGGTTGAACCGTCATTGCGCCCTCAGGAACTCCCTCTGTCATGGTTTCTGCTACAGAGAGCATTTCAGCACTATGATCGAAATCTTTGACGGGAGGAAACTTTTTGTTGAGAGTTTCCAAGTTCTGAACTTCGGCGATGGCAGGAGAAACCAAGCATAACCCGAAGATTGAAAGTTGGATTTTCTTTTTTATCGAAGTCATGGGTATTGTGTGAGCGTGTGGTAGAGCGTATGAGGACTAAAGGAGAATTATTGCTTTAAGGTAACGGTGAGTCGAATATAGATCGAGCCTCCTGAAGGGATTGTAACGCTGGCGGTTACAAATCCATCAGCATCTGCTGCGGAATAATTGATCCCTGCCGAACCCCAATGAACGAGGTCTGTGCTGGTTTCCACAAGATAGTTGATGTCGGAGCGTAGTTCACGGTAAGTGAGCGTAGATACGCCATTTGCTAGGTCTAGCTTTGGTTTAGGAACCTTGTTGGCATTGGATTTTCTAGGATCTAGACCTAATGCGTAAGCCATTAATGTGGTCACTCCGTCTCCATTGGTGTCTTGGTTGAGATCGTTTTTGGAGGATTGATTATAGGTTGCGAGCCACTGTTGAAGATCAGTAGGAGTGAGTGCCGAAAGAACAAATGGCTGAGGCTCAGAACCGTTCGATGTTGCCAAGCCTGCAACTAAGTTTTGCTTCTGGAGAATGACACCTCGGATGGACCAAGCGCCACCATCTACTTTGGGAACGCTACCACTAAAGTTGCCATTTCCGATATTAACATGAAGGTTTAGCTTGTCTGATCCGTGGTGAATGACTGCGTTTTTAGCTGTCCATTCAATCGTCCAAGATTGGTTTGACTGGTCTGTTCCCAATGTGAATTCGGCATTAGGATTGGTATCCCCTAGGTTAATAGCGCGAGGGTTGGGTTCAGGGCAGTAGTCGTAGCGAGAACCAATCATGGTTCTTTGGTAGTTGAAGGTGTTATTTTTACTCCAAACAACCAGACTTGAGAAATCGCTGACGTTTTTATTTTTGACAAATTGTATCATTCCCGCAATCGATCCATTGCCATTGTATAAGGAGGCGTAGAAGGGGATTTCATCCTCCTCAGAGACATAGCTGGACGTTGATTTCCAAGAAGTTCCGTCAGGTAAAACACCGCTTATCGTGATGGGGGCGCCTTCTTTTGTTGAAATTGAAAAGCTTCCGAAACCATAAGCCTGAGGAGCATTGACGTCCAATTTGTCTGGAGAAATTAAAAAAGTGTAAAATCCAAATCTTCGAGTAAATTTGCTGGCTCGAATTGCCTTTAAGTGCCCAGTGATTTCACCAGCGGTAGCCGTTCCGACAACTTGAATGTTCGATTCTTTTGCGGTGCTTTTTGCTAACTGGAAATCAATCGAAATAGGAGCAACTCCAGCAGGGGAGAACGTGCCTACAAAATGACCCGAGGCGTCAAAAGTTCCTTCCAGATCGTAGGTTACTTTTCCAAAGTAAAGTGATCCTTTGAAGTCGCCAGAAGCTTTAACGCTTAAACTTTTTAAATGGCCGTAAACGCGGCTGCCGTCGGCTGATGTTAGGATGCCCGTGTAAGTTCCCGTTGTGCTTGAGCTTGTTGTTACTGGTTCCGTTTCTGAAGGTGTGGGAAGCGGAGGAGTGATTATGGGGTCGGCGCCTAGCTGAGTGATGGTGTGAGTAACTGTGCCAGCACCAGAAGTTAGTGTGATCGTGGCAACTCTTGGCGTTTTTTCGGTGTTGGGTTCTACGGTATAGGTGAATGCTAGGCTGCCGTTTTGAGAGGGGGCAAGGGTTGAAGTAACCCAGCTATCGCTAGAACTCCAGGTCCAATTAGTGTTGGAGTTTACGTCGAAGCTAAAGTCACCACCAGTCGATAGCACTCTCACTTCGGATGGATTAAGCGTGAGATAGGGGACTCCTTTTTGAGTGACCGTATGGGTGGCTATAATTCCTTCAGTGGCACTTTTAAGCGTAATGGTTCCCACGCGTTCGTTTTGCGCGGTGTTTTCTTCTACTGAGTAGCTGAAGGTTTGGCTGCCGTTTTGGTTTAATTCTTCATCAGATGTGATCCAATCGACATCACTTTCCCATGTCCAATCAGTGTTAGAATCAACGTCAAAATCGAGAGTGGCCGCTAGGTGGTCTGATTCGGCGGTTGTTGGATTGATGATAATGTAGGGACCTGCTGGCTTGGTTTTTTGGGTGACCGTATGAGTGGCAGTGATCCCTCCTTTAGAGGTGAATGTGATGGTTCCTGTGCGGTCAGCACCTGTGGTGTTTTCTGTTACGGAGTAAGTGAATGTTTGATCGCCGTGTTGGTCAGCTGGTTCGGTAGATGTAATCCAAGTGTCGGTTGTTGACCAACTCCAATCGGCGTTGGAGGATACAGAAATTTCTTCGTTTGAGGCTAGGTATTCAACATTGCTGGTTTCAGGGGTAATACTGAGTTCTTCAGGGTAAATTGTGAATGCTAGACCTAAGACTCCAGAGCTCGCTTTTTTTGTTCCGCTGTTCTGAGTAAGTAAGTAGGACGATTTAAATTCAGCAAAGGAGTCTACGCTGCGGTGACCGATGAAGCGGTTCCTTCCCGAAACCCCTTCGATGAGCTCGGAAGGGAGAGTGAGAGATCCATTTGTTGAGCCAGAAGCCTCGAGGACTATGGAATGACCATTGGATTCTCCATTGTAAATGAGCTCAAAATCTAGAGTTTCACCTTCTCCAATGCCACTGTTGTCCGTAGCAACTACAGAACCAAGTAGAGAGATGTCTTCGCCTGCTGCGGGATGGAGGACATAAGCCACCCAGTTGAGGGTTACCTTTTCACCATCTTTACCAGTGATGATGAAGTCGTAGGTGCCCGCTGTGGAAATGGTCGTGTAGGCTACCCATTGGGTAGGGTTTGAGTCATTGCCTGTGATTGCTGCTGTATTAGTTTGGATGAGAGTATCAGTTGATGTGGTGGAAAATGTGAGTTCCCCAATCGATGCTTTTTTGTTGCTTGTCGCCATGAGAACAACAACATCTTTAGCTTCTACCGTTAGCGAAATGGTTCCTGTTCGCGGATCAGCGCCAGAATCCCACGTTCCTTTTGTGGAGGTTACCTTGATGGTGCCTGCGGGTTGGGGGGCTTCTTGGTTTATGGTGTGGGTAGTTGTTGTGCCTCCAGCTGTAGTGAATGTAATGGTTCCCGTGCGAGTAGACTCTGAGGTGTTTTCTGCGACGGAATAGCTGAATGTTTGGTCGCCATTTTGATCGGTTGGTTCGTTGGAGGTAATCCAATCGTCGCTTGTTGACCAACTCCAATTGGCGTTGGAAGCGATAGTGATTTCTTGATCTGATGCTGAAGGAGGAAGGTCCTTGCTGGCAGGTGTAACGTTTATCGTTTCACCTGGAGTTCCTGATGGAATGGCGAAAGCGAGGCCTAAGACGCCAGAACTAGCTTTACTTGTTCCATTGTTTTGTTGGAGTGAATAGCTGGATGTAAACCCTGCAGCTGAATTGGCGATGCGGTGCCCGATGAATCGGCTACTCGTGGCATTGCCTCCTTTAGTGCCTTCGATGAGGTCGGCAGGTTGAGTGAGTAGACCGTTTGTAGAACCCGAAGTTTCGAGGATTATAGCGTTTTCAGTAGAGCCCCAATTATATACCAAATCAAAATTGTGGGTTTCACCTTCTCCGATACCACTGTTGTCCGTAGCAACTACAGAGCCAAGCAGAGAGATGTCTTCACCTGTTGTAGGGTGAAGAACATAAGCTATCCAGTTGACGGTAGCTGTTTGCCCATCTTTGCCGGTGAGGGTGAAATTGTAGGTGCCCGCTGTGGAGATGGTCGTGTAAGCAGCCCACTGGGTAGGGTTTGAATCATTGCCTGTGATTGTGGCCGTATTGACTTGGGTGAGGGGATCAGTTGATGTGGTGGAAAATGTGAGTTCGCCAACCGAGGCTTTTTTGTTGGTTGTTGCCATGAGAACAACAACGTCTTTAGCTTCTACCGTTAGAGAAATGG
>CAZOWD010000066.1:0-10521 GCA_964583225.1 uncultured Verrucomicrobiales bacterium
ACTTCCGCTACGGTAGTATCTTGGGTGAGCGGGAAATCGATTTGGCTGGATTCAGCTGCGGTAGCGAGTTGCCCTTGAAGGTTGATTTTCATAAGCGTGAGGGTTATTGAGGGGTGAGGTTGCCTTGATCCATGATAAACGTGCGGTCGGCCGCTTGCATAACGAGGGGGTCGTGGGTGGCAATGAGAACGGTATTTCCTTGAGCCGTGTAGTCTTTGAGCGTTTGGATGATCGCTAAGCTATTTGTTTTGTCCAAGTTTCCTGTCGGTTCATCCGCAATGATGGTTTGAGGCGATGCAAAAAGAGCGCGTGCGAGGGCGGTGCGTTGTTGTTCTCCAGAACTGAGAGTGCTCGGCAGGTGAAATCTACGGTCTTCGAGGTCAAACTCTTGAATGAGTTTGTCGGTGCGCGTTGCGACTTCTTGGGGGGAGAGCTTGAGAGCCAGTGCAGGCGTTGCAATGTTTTCGGCGATGTTGAGGTAGGGGAGGAGTCGGAAATCTGGATAGAGAATCCCGATGTTTTCGGCACGGAATTGGTTGCGCTGTGGGTGAGTCAGTGCGTAGATGTTGGTTTCTCCGTAATGAACCGTGCCTGAGGTCGGTGGGCGCAGGGCGGCTAGGATGTAGAGCAGGGTGGATTTTCCACTTCCGCTTCGGCCGGTGAGGGCGATAAATTCACCCGATTGAATTTCCAAGTTTACGTCGTTGACTGCTGTGATTTGCCGCGAGTCGGTAGTAAAGATTTGGGTGATGTTTTGGCAGATGAGGGACATGAGGATAAGTGCGTGCCTGAGAGGTTATTTTAAAGAATCGAGCGGATCTTTTCTTGAGGCTGAGAGCGTGGGAAGCCAAGCGGAAATGAGAGTGAGTAGCGGGGCGAGCAGGGTGAGTTTCCAGTAAGAGGCAACGGGGTAACCCAGCGCGAGGATGGCCACAAGCGTGATGAGCGTGCCCGCGATTCCAATAATGACAGCTCGTCCTAAAAAGAGGATGAGTATTTTGCTCGAGGGGATGCCTATGGAGAGAAGTGTTCCTATTTCTGATCGGCGCTCGCGGACATTGAATAAACAGAGCGTGAATAGTCCTGTTAGAGAGCCGATGAGTAAGAGTGGCGTGAGGATTGATAGAAATGCGCTACGGGCTTTGCGGCTTGTAGCACGGTTGGTGATAATGTTTTGTCGTGTTATTTCTGATTCTTCTTTTACTTTGTTGCGAGCTTCGGCACGAGCGAGAGCTTTGCTTTCGATTTCGATGATTTGGGTGTCGGGCAGAATGGCATTGAGTTCCTTACGGATGGTGCCGAGTCGGTCAATGCTGGCGCAGTTGCACCCAAGCGCTAAAATAGCGTTGATCCGATTGGGCAGATTGAGCATTTTTTGTGCTGAATCGAGCGGAATCCAGAGCGTGATGTCATCGACGGTTCCCCGTTGTGGGTGAATTTTTTTAATGGTGAATGTTTGCCCGTTGAGGGTGAGAGAATCGTTGAGTTTGAGGTGGTGTTGTTTTGCCAGTTCGGACCCTACGATGACCGATCCTTTGGGCACGGGACTCATGATGGGCTTTTTGGGGTCTCGGTGAGCGATGGGCACTTGACCGTCCACGCCGATCAGCATGATTTCGGCATTTTTCTCTTTCCAAAGGATGCGTCGGGAAAGTTGAGGGAGTAGGTGGTTGACGGTGACGATGTTGGAGTTGGCTAATTTTTTAGCGTAATCCTCAGGCATGGTGCTGGATGCGTATCCTTTGGAGTAAACCTCGGCGAGGTTTTGTTGGGCTGGGTAAATGTAGATGTTGAATCCAAGCCCCTTCATGGTGCGGCGGATTTGATCATTCAATTTTTTGGTGACTTGGTTCGTTTTGTGTTCAAGCTCGGAGAGTTGTTGTTCGGTTTTTAAGTCAAACTGGCGCATGGTTTCCATTGCCGCGATAATGCTGATTAGGGCAATGGCAATGGTGATTACCGAAATGATGGCACCGAGCTTGCGGAGTTTGAGTTCTTTTAAAATGAGGGCGAGCATGGAGTTTTTTGCAGGAAGTTAGCGGTTCTTTTTGAGAATCGTGAAGGAGATGAGTATCAGAATGAGAATGGCACCTCCGATGATGTGAGGGATGAATCGGGTGATTGAATCCGATGGTTCAACGGGCTGTGGAGCAGGTTGTTTTTTTGCGGGAGCAGATTTTTTAGAAGGGATGATGTCGCCCGCTCCTTCGAGAGGTGGTAGGGTTTTATCGACCACCGCAAGCCCCGTGGTGAGATGGGTTTCCCAATTTTCGTTGATGAGAAGGTCGAAGCCTGGGTTTTGTTCTTTTACCTGGCAGGAGCATGCTCCGCAGAGGTATTGGCATCCGTTGAGGATGGATTGGTAAGATAGCCGAGAAGCAGGCATGGGGGGAAGCTGGCGTCCCCGACCAAAGACGGGAATGATGAGCGTTTCACCAGATTGTGTGATGGATGCTGGACTATGCGCGAGAAGTGAATCGATGAAGATCTTTTCTGCTGGATTTTTCCGATCAATGAGAAGCGTTGTGAAGGAAATTTTGAGAGGAATGGACGAGCGGAGCACATCTTCGAGATCTGTGCTGTCTGTTATTTTGTGACGTTCCTCGGTGCCGATAATTCCATCGGGAATACGGATCGCTTTTTCAACTTTGCGTAGATAGGAATCGAGCTCAGTTTGGATTTTTTTTACTTTTTCGGGTTCTCCCTGATGGATGACCAGCCAGACACAGGAAGAGCCCGCAACGATATCTTTTACGATTTTCTGACGAGCAGGGGACTGAAGAATCGCATTGAGATTTTCTTGAGTGAGAGGGACTTGAGCGATTGGAGTTTTATTGGGTTGGGAGGATGGTGGAAAAAGAACGAGCTGAGGAGATTGAACGGATGTGTCGATCGGGGGGAGTTTCCAAAGTTGTGCGTCTGTGATTTTGCTGGTGTTGAGGACGTGTAACTTTAAATTGGCGTGTTGTGCTTGCTTGGTGAAATCGATGAGCCATTTGGTTTGTTGAGGGGAGAGTTCCTTTGGGGTTACCACAAAAAGTTGATAGTTGTCGGACTCCCAACGCTCGAGCGCGTAGCGAAATACTGGGACTTGGCAGGCCGTTGCCAAGGTGGATGCCAAGGCTAGAAAAATGGAGAGTTTGAGTAGTAAACGCATGGCGAGTTATGGGAGCTTTCGTTTGGTTTGTTGGTTTGATCCGAACGCTTGGATGCTGCCTAGATCGGTGGAAATGTAGAGTTGTCCATCGATGATGCTAAGTCCATAAGCTTTGCCACTGACTGGCGCGGTCCAGATCGTTTCTCCCGTTTTGCGAGAAATGATAGCAACCGAGCCATCGAACCCTGCGATGATTTGGTTGGGGGTGGCGATGAGATCGTAGGGAAGTGGGCTTTTTTTCGACCAAATCCAGCAAGTTGAGAGAGTTTTTTTTATGTCAGATATTTGCTGGTTGAGTTCGTTGCGTTGTTGCGTGAGTTGATCCTTCTTTTCTTTGTCGTGCTTTTTTCTGAGCTCTTTGTTGATGGCGTCTAATTTTTTTTGTAATGGGGCGATTTGCTCGTTGATCTGATCGTTTTTCTTGAGGTCGAACGCTTTGAGTTGTTTGCCAGAGTGAAGGTAAGCGATGCCGTTGCTTACGACCAGTCGGTCAGCATCTCCGAACGTAGCGATCCGACTATTGGTTTGTGTGTTAAACGCGCGGACTTCATCGTTTCTGGTTTTTTGATTGCTGGGACCTGCAAAAAATCGACCATCGTCGTCGAGAATCGCAAAAATGCCACCTGCTTGAGGGACTTTTCCTTCTTTCTTTCCTGTGGTTGCTGAAAAGACAAGGGGAACGGTGCGTCCTTGGGGAACGTAAATGCGGTCTTTGCTGGCAAGTAGGGCGCCTTGAAGGGTGACGTTGTCCATTTCGCTAACAAAACCGCGAGTGGATTTTTTCCCTGTGAGCGGATCGATGGCGTAGAGGTAGGATTTTCTCCATGGCACAAGCGATGCCCCGAAGTAGGCGAGATCGTTATAGATGAGGATCGATGTGCGTATGGGCCAGAGCGAAAGGAATTTTCCATTGCTTGGGATGCGTCGGTTTGAAATTGTGTCATCGGGGCCTCCTTTAAACTTCCAAACGAGTTTTCCTGTCTTGGCGTTAACAGCGTAAGCAAATCCGTCATCGGAGCCAAAAAGAGCGAGGTTTTTGTAAAGTGTGGGAGGAAATCGAACCGCGGCTTCTGTGAAAAAATGCCAGATTTCTTTGCCCGTTTTGGAGTCGATACAGTGGACTGCGTTGTCAGAGGATGAGGAAAAATACACCAAACCCGATTGACCCGTAGTGAAGTAGCATGGGTCGAAGTTACGCATGGATTGCAACCCGTTATTCCCTGCATAAGCGTCCCATTTCGCGGGACCAGTCCACGCTTGTTGTGGTGCGCTTGATTGGTTTTCCCAGATGGTGCTGAGTGGAAGTTTGAGGTCGGTAGATGTGACTCCTGAGCGGGTGTTGTCGTGCCGATAAGTCGGCCAAGCTGTCTCGGATGCTTGGAGGATTGAGCTCAGAATGAGAGTGAGGATAAGGAAGCGCATGGTAAGTTTTATTTTGTATGTTTAATAGGAATGAGGGAGACCGAGGTTTCTATCCAACCTCCGCAGGAGCAACCGCCTCCGCCTTCGGACATGATGATCATTCCCTGAGCTGGGTTGTAGTTTAGCCAGCAGCTGGAGCGAAGGCGTTTCCAGCCTGTGTTTTTTTGGTTTTCGATGGACCACAAACAAAGGATTCGCGACGTGCCGTCGGCAGCGGATCGGTAAATGAGTCCAGATGGATAACCCACGGGGGTTGGGCATCCAGCGATTTGGGTGACATGTGTGTTGATTTTTTTGCCGTCCTTGATTTTGTAGGCATACGGGTGGATGAATACTTTATCGGGAAATACGATGGGGTGGGCGATGTGGGATCCGTGGTTGTTTCTTTCCCATGGACTATCGACATTCCATTGGATTTTTCCTCTCTTATCAAATTGATGAGCGACAAAGTGTCCGTGGCCTGAGAACCTGCCGTTTTCTTTGATGATCCCCTCCGAGGCGACTAAGAGGTATCCTACGTCACTCATTTGCCCGTGAATGGCTTGAATGAATCCAGATGTTTTTGTGACGTATTTGAATGCTGGTAGAGGTTTTTCCCATATTTTTTTGCCTGTGCTGGCGTTGAGACAAACGATGTAGGAATTGAACCAGAGCCTGTTGTCGCTCACTCGGCCAGATCCATCGGCTTTGAGCGCTGGGTCTCTACTTTCGAGGAAATAAAGTGAGTTTCCGCTGAGTGTGATGGTTGAGTTGATGATTAACCCTTTGCCGTAAGCCCAGAGTCCTTTGTTATTTTTTTTGTTATAGGCAAAAATTTTATCGCTACAGATTTGAGCAATGGATTCTTTGTTTCCTACGGCATCATACCATTTGTCTTTGCCCCAAAAATCTTTGAAATGGGCTCCTTTGGGAACAGCGCTTCCGATGATGAGTTTGTCGGTGATGGCGATGTATCCCCAATCGTGGCTGTCGCGTTCTTGTCGGGTGAGTTTGAGGGTGCCTTTTCGTTTACCACTGGCGGCGTCGATAATCCAAGCCCGATCCGCGAGCGCTAGGTAAATTGAATTTTTATCTGCGCACCAGTTGGAACAGTCGTGGGGCACGTTCATGCGCCGGAGGTCGGGTATTTCTTTGGACCATAAAATTTGTCCATTGTAGGCGTCGAGTCCAATCATGCGGTTGAATCCTTGAAGGAAAGTTCGTCCGTTGACGGCGAGCGGAGAAGGGATGCGGTTCTGGCGGTCAATGCCAAAGTCGGCACCGGGGCGACCGAGCCATTGAAGGGTGAAATCGGATTGGGTGTGGGCGCCAGCGAGTGTGTCGTTGGAATAGGCTCGGTTTTCGCTATCGCAGTATTGGTGGGTCCACTCGTCGCTATTGGGAAGAGGCGGGCGGGTAAATTGGAGTTTTTTGCTGATCACTTTACCTCCAGATGGGCGAGCGAGACGCTTGAATTCGCGCGCTGGGTAGGGGAGTTTTTCTCCAGCGAGTGTGCGTTCTGAGAAAATGAAATTGGCAAAACAACTCTGGAGCGGAATGTCATCTCCAGGGACGTGAAGCACCTCGATTCTCGTGCCGTAAACGCCCGTGGGGTAGAAGGCTTCTCGGAGCTTGGAAACGCGTGTGGCATCTCGATCGACGATGGTAACCTTGAGGTTGGTGCGTTGGGCTATTTCGTAAGCCAGTTTTCCATCGACAGCCCCAAGAATGAGCGCGTGTCCCGCGGCGTGCTTTCCATAGTGTTGAACCAATAGATCCACGTATTTGACGGCGGCGTCGGATGGTGTCCATTGATCTGAATGAGGAATGGCAGGGGGAAGGTAATTCATTGTCGTGTCAAACGTCATCGGCGGAGCAAGGAGACGTTTTCCTTCGTGGATGACTCCGATTCGGTAATGATAAACCGTGGAGGGATGAAGGTTTTTGAGGATGACTTTGTGGTGGGTGGTTGTTGAATCGCTTTTGACGATCGTTCCCATTTCTTTTGTAGGACCATAGTTGATGATGGACGGTCCCGTGTGCGTTGACTCCCATTCGACAACGGCTTCGCCAGCTTTTAAAAAGCTGACGGCAGGGCGAACGGCAAATGAGTAGTTGTGTTTAAGGTGGGTATTGCGGAGTTCTTTTTTTGTCGGGATTTTTGAGCTGATGGAAACGTATTCAACACGTCCTTGCATCGGGAAACATTCATCTTTGTCTTTGTAGGCGCCGATGACAAAAGGCGTTGGGATGTCGGGAAGGTTGATTTTTCCTGAAAGTTTGGTTTGAGCCGCTTGGATGCCATTGATGAAAAGCGTGGCTTTTTTACCATCAAAAATGGCGGCGAGATCGTAGGTTTGTCCGAGGATGAAAGGTGTTTTTGCGGTGGTTTCTACGAGCGTTGATCCTGTGGCTATTTTGAACGTAAATTTATCTCTATTAAAACCAAGAAGCCAGCCTCGTTCGTAGGATCCGTTATCTTGAGAATAGCCTACGATTCCGCCCCATTGCTGAGGTTTGTCGACTCGGACGCGCGCTGTGATACAAAGGGGAAGCGAGGAAAGTGCTGGTGCTTTTTTGTTGTCGAGTTCGATGTATTGATTGTTTTCAAAAATCAAAAACCCGTGAGAGTCGAATTTTTTGGGTTGCGCTGTTTTAAATGACTCCGCGTGTTTTTTTTGTGGAGTGATTAAAAGGTCCGCTTGGCAAGCTAGACTAAGAGTGAAAAAAATGAAAATGAGGCGAGAGAAGGACATGGGAATGCGTGTGTGGCTGCGTTGCTGGGAAGAGATACGTGAGATACGTGATTTTTTTTCGAGATGAAGCTTTAATTTTTGAGAGAGAGGAAAAAGAGCTATGAGTTGCTTTCGTGCAAGCTCTTCCAATAGGCAAGGCGCTCGCGAATTCGCTTTTCCAGTCCGTTTTCCGTAGGGGTGTAGTAAATTTTTCCCTCGGGGAGGTAGGACTGGGGAACGTAATTCCCTTCGTAGGCATGGGAATAGTGGTATTCTAATTCCTCGTCGGTAGCTCCAGATCCTTGAGCGAGTTTTTTGCGGGTAGCCGTGCGAAGGTGCGCAGGCACGGCGAGTGTGCGCCCGCTGGAAACATCGGCGAGCGCCGCGTTAAGCCCTGCGTAGGCACTGTTGGATTTAGGAGCTGTGGCGAGGTAAACCGTGGCGTGGGCAAGTGGGATGCGCCCCTCTGGCATGCCTAAAAATTCAAAAGCCTTCTGGGCATCCATACAGACGCGCAATGCGCCAGAATCGGCAAGACCGATGTCTTCACTTGCTGAAATGACGAGTCGGCGTGCGATAAACCGCGGGTCTTCTCCGGCGTGAAGCATTTTAGCGAGCCAGTAGAGCGCCGCATCGGGGTCGGAGCCTCGGATGGATTTGATGAAGGCGGAAATGGTATCGTAGTGCGCGTCTCCATTGGCGTCGTAAACGATGGCTTTTTTCTGGATTGATTCCTCTGCCACATCGAGGGTGATATGGATTTTTCCTTCCTCGTTTTCAGAGGTGGTGAGGGCGGCGAGTTCGAGTCCCGTGAGCGCTTTGCGGACGTCGCCATCACATTTTTCTGCAATATGGACGAGAGCTTCCTCATCGACTTCGATATTGTATTGCCCTAGCCCCCGTTCTTCATCGGAGATGGCACGGCGGAGCAATTTGATGATTTCGTCTTCGGGGACGGGTTCGAGTTGAAAAACTTGGGAGCGCGAGACGAGCGGTGAGTTGATGTAAAAATACGGGTTGTGGGTTGTGGCCCCGATGAAGCGAACTGTGCCTCGTTCGACGTGGGGGAGAAGGACGTCTTGCTGCGCTTTGTTAAACCTATGGATCTCGTCAATGAACAGAATCGTGGTTTTATCCCGAAGGTCTCGCCAATGCTGGGCTTGGGCAATTTTGGCTCGCACTTCGGCGACGTTGGACTCAACGCCGTTCAGAGCCTCAAATCGACAATCGGTCGTGTTGGCGATGACGGTGGCGAGAGTGGTTTTTCCTGTCCCAGGAGGTCCGTAGAAAATGAGGGAAGAAAATCGGTCCGCTTCGATAGCGCGGCGGAGTAGGCTCCCTTTTGCTAAGATATGCTGTTGGCCCGCTACCTCGTCTAGCGTGCGCGGGCGCATTCTGGCGGGGAGTGGTGAGTTTGAATGCAACGGTGGACCGCAGTGGCTTGCGTTGTCTGGGTTTTCGGAAAGAGGCTCTGAAAAAAGGTCTGCCATGATGGTGTGTGTTTTAGCGATTTTTGGATTGGGTATCGGTCGGGCAGACGTTGATCTCAAGGTTGGCAATGAGCGATTCAGCGCTGTCGATGAGCCGATTGATATCGGTTGGGGTGTTGGCAGGGGCGTATTTGATTTGCGAAAGGGAATGAAGGGTATTGATCACGGATTGGCGCGAACGGGGGTGAAGTTGGTCGAGCGCTGATTCTCGGAGTGTGAATTCTTCGTTTGTTTCAAAAAGTGCGGGGTCGTTGAAGGCGGTGCTGAGGTATTGGCGGATGATGAGAGAAATGCGGGTGGCTACGACGTGCGGGGCGAGATCGGTTTCGTTGCGGAGTTCGTGAAGCTGTTGGCGAGTTTCATCGAGTAAACTAGCGTTGAGTCTGGTTGCTTTTGTTTTTCGGTAAGTGACATAAGCTCCGAGAAGAATGAGAATGGTAAACAGAACCACAAGCATCCACACCCACGGAGGCGTGGATGGTTCGGGGAGAAATTCTCCAGGATCGGTGATGTCGTGGAATGGTTTGATGGCGTGCTGGGGTGAAAGTTAGCGTCCTCGGGATCTATTTTTAAACAGCTTGTGCAAGTGAGGCAGGTAGTCTTCGTTGGTGTGAAGGTTGAGGTGGTCGATCCCTTGTTTGGTGAAAAGTAGGGAGAGATTTTCTTGCTGTTGCTGGGTGAGTTTTTTGAATGTTTTTCTTACGCTGGCTTTGTTGGTGTTGACGGTGATTTGCGCTCCTGTTTCTGGATCGGTGAGGTTGATAGAACCCACTTTGGGAAGATGCTCTTCCATGGGGTCGGTGACACGTAAGGCTATGGTGTCGTGTTTGTTGGCGAGCGCACTGATGGGGCGTTTGAGATCGTTTCCCATGAAGTCGGAGATGAAAAAGACCAGCGCCTTGCGCTTGATGGTTTTGATTAAAAAGTCGCAGGCTTTTGGGATGTTGGTGCGTAGATCCTCGGGTTCGGTTGCTAGGATTTCCCGAACCATACGCAGGATGTGTTTGCTCCCTTTGGTGGCTGGGATGTAGAGAATGGGCTCGTTTGCAAAGAGGAGGAGTCCCGTTTTGTCTCCGTTGATATTGGCGCTGAACGCGAGCACGGCCGCTAGTTCTGCGGCAAGTTCTCGTTTGCTGAGTTGTTGGCTTCCGTAGAGGGTTGATCCAGAGATGTCCACGGCGATAATAACCGAGAGTTCACGTTCTTCACGGAACGTGCGGATGTAGGGGTGATCTTTTCGCGCGGTTACATTCCAATCAATGAACCGAGGTTCGTCTCCGTGCTGGTATTCCCGATAATCTTCAAAGTCCAACCCGCTACCTTTGAATGACGAGTGGTATTCTCCACTAAATGACTCCCGAGCGAGACGACGCGCTTTGATTTCAAGCCGATGCACTCGGCGCATAATCTCATCGATAGAATCTGGAGTCATCGCTTTGAGTTGGAATTATTCAAATTCCACGGTTTGGATGAATTTTTTGAGCGGGCGCTTGACGATGTATTTTTCATCGACGACGGCTCCGTCGGATGTGGTTGTTTGTTTGGTGATACAACTGCTGGAGAGTAGGGCGAAAAGAAAGGTAAGAAGGACGAGTGGTTTGTATGAAGTCATGGCGTATAAAATGAAAAATGGGTTAATTGATTTTTTAAGTTTGGCTCTTGAGAAGTGAATAAGAATCTTAAGATTTATCAAGAGACAATTTTTATTCTGAAGCGTTATCGTGGTTTGTTTTTTGAC
>CAZOWD010000067.1:0-5466 GCA_964583225.1 uncultured Verrucomicrobiales bacterium
CACCATCCCAAAGTTGAGCCGACTCCTTGATAATGCTGGGAAGGTCAATTTGTTCGGAAATTAAAGGCGGGATATCAGCCCCAGCAATCCCTTGGTCACGCAACTTGTGATAAAGGTCTGTGTGGTGCTCATCCAAATGAAAGCCCATTTCTTCGAGAACCGTTTGGGTGTCGGTGCCAAATACGGGGTGTTGTCCCCGCTCAATCAGTTTTTGGTTCAACTCACCAGCGTTGGTCATGTTGAAGTTTCCCAGAACCATCAACGTGCGCGTTGGCCAGTTGCTGCGGCGCAAATACGGATGGCAAGAGCCAGCGTCAAACTCACCAGACGTTCCATAGCGAAGGTGCCCCATGAGCACTTCACCTCCAAAATTAAATTTATTTTTGAAGGATTCTGGATCTTCTGGATCGAGAATGCCACGACGCACCATTTTATTATACCGCTTAAGTTCGCCACGGAAAAGCGATCCCATAGAGTCTCGCGTAGCGTCTCGCTGACGGAAAATATACGGCTGCCCCAGTGGCATATTCAACTTACAACAGCCGATTCCGACGCCATCCTGCCCCCGATTCCGCTGTTTCTCCATGAGAAGAAACAGTTTGTTAAACCCCCAGAGAGGCGTTCCATATTTGTCGTTGTAATAGGAGATTGGCTTTTTGAGCCTTACCACGGCTATGCCGCATTCGTGTTGCAGAGGATCACTCATCGGTTGATGTTGGCTGGTTGAACTGAGATGACGTTGAGTCTGATTTTTATTTCAAAAATGAAAGCTCATTAATCCTCCATGGTCACGCGGACGCCATGGGTATCAGTGATGGTGCCAATTTTAACACCGTGCATATCGCCCTTTCCTGCAGACATAATTTTTTCTGCATCTTCAGGAGCCACAATCACAACCCAACCAAATCCCATGTTGAACGTGTTAAACTTGTCATCGGCATCGACAAATTCGAAAACTTTTTTCATCGCTGGATTATCCCAATTGGGAATCGTGATGTCAGCTCCGTTGTTGGGAAGAAGGCGTTCCAAGTTCTCAGGAAGTCCTCCACCTGTGATGTGAGCCATTGCGCGAGGTTTTACACCTGCAGCTTTGATGTCATCCACCACATCGTTATAAAGTCGGGTCGGAGCAAGCAAGCTCACGATATCTTCTTTTGTAAACGCGTCGCCATGCTCGGCCAATACGCGGCGAATGAGACTCCATCCGTTAGCGTGGGGGCCATCGGAAGCAAAACCAATCAATACGTCGCCCGTGGTAATCTGCGTAGGATCGATGAGGTCTGGTTTCTCGGCACATCCGATACAAAATCCAGAAAGCTCCACAACATCTTCGGGAACGATTCCTGGCATTTCGGCAGTTTCGCCACCTGCGAGAATACATCCGCAATCTTCAAGGTAATCACACATTCCTGCGATAAGGCGGGTGATGAGCTCTTTATCTAAAGCGGCGATTCCGATGTAATCGAGGAACAAAAGAGGATCACCTCCAGTGGTTAAAATATCATTCACACTCATCGCGATCAGGTCTTTACCTGCAGCTTCGAGTTGATCGTGTTCGAGCAAAAGCTCCAACTTGGTGCCGACGCCGTCACATCCAGTAACGATGACGGGTTCCTTATAATCGCTCAGATCATAACATGCTGCAAATAGACCAAAAGCCCCTAAAAGTTGGCGTTGGGTCTGCGTTCTGCGGACGTGTGCTCCGATATCCCCAACAAGGGCAGCGGCTTGCTTCGTATCCACACCTGATTGCTTATAAGTAAGTTTTCCGGACATAACTGGTGAGGCAAGAACTCATATCATCCACACGGCAACTGGCAATGGTTTTTTGTTGAATCTGAATATTTACTCGCTCGATCAATCGGAGCTTGGTTCCTTTAACGGACCAACCTTTTATCTGCCCGCTTGATACTTTTTGATCTCATCTAAAAACGGCCTTAAGAGTTTAGCTTTTCTAAGGCCTACGCCTTTCACCCGCATGCCAGCGCCCACGGTAGTAGGTCTCAGTCGGGTCATGATTTCCAAAGTTTGATCTGGAAAAATGCGATACGCGGGCACGTTTTCCACTTTTGCCAAAGCGTATCTCAACTCTTTCAAACGAGAAAGAAGCTGAGAATCTAACCCAAATTCTTGCATAGCAATAGAGGGTTCATCAGATCGCCGTTTTTTCGCCGAAACAGTTCCAGGCCAAACGAGTTGAAAATTGGTTCGACCAAGCATGACGCTTTCACCTCGCGAGGTCAGAGTAAACAAGGGAAATTTCCCCCGTTGCGTAATCACGAGGCCAGCCTGAGCCATTGCGGAAAAAAGCTCATTCAAGTAAGAAGTCCCCACATCTTTCAAAATCCCATAAGTGCTGAGCTTGTTGGGTTGAGTGCGGATTTCCGGATGCCATTTCGCCATCTCTTGAGATTTACTGCCCACGAGCATCTGGATAATTTTCCCTTTTCCAAATACCCCCCTATACCCATTAGGTGATTTCACACTCATGCGCGCCACCCCACTGAGCGCCTTGCGCACAATCAAACTTTCGGTTTCGTTTTTTGGAGGCCGAGGACCACCCGACTTTCCAGAGCGAGCTTCTTTGCAGACATCACAAGTCCCGCAGATGCCTGCATCTTTTTCTCCAAAATATTCTAAGATAGCCTGCTGACGGCATTGATTCATTTCGCAAAGCGAAATCATCGCATCTAGCTTCGAGCGATCACGCCGTTCTTTTTCATCCAATGCCTGACGGTCGATTTGCAACTCACTTGCCTGCACATGAGGTTGGGTCAATCGCGTCCCCTTCATCCGTTTTCCAGGAATGTCAAATCGCTCGATATACCCCGCTTTCCGCAGTTCGCTCAACGCGCTCCCCACAGCAATTCCATTTTTCACTTCGGCGAGCTCTCCTATTTCCATCAGGGTTCGGTGCACTTCATAATTTTCATCGGCGTCATTTTGAAGAAACTGATACACGTTACAGATAGTTGCGTAGCCCGGGTTGGATCCTTCAATGAAAAATTCCTGCGTCCGAATATCGGCGTAGTTATAAAAAAGTTGGCAGTAGGCGGCCTCCCCATCGCGCCCCGCCCTTCCGGCTTCTTGGTAGTAAGCTTCCACACTCCCTGGGATTTCAAAATGCACCACAAACCGCACGTCGGATCGGTCAATCCCCATACCAAAAGCATTTGTCGCCACCGCCACATCTGCCTTTTTTTGAATGAATTCGTTTTGGATTTTTTCGCGCATTTCATCGCTCATACCACCATGATACGCCACACATTTCACTCCCCACTCGTGTAACGTCTCGGACACTTTTTCCACCTGCTTTCGCGTAGCACAATACACAATGCCCGTTTTCCACTTCGCCACAATCTCTTGCACGCGGGCGTATTTTTGTTCGTGCTTGGCCGTGTTTAAAATCGATAACGAAAGATTGGGACGACTAAACCCGCTCACGGTCTCGAACGGATCGCGCAGAGACAAAACTTGGAGAATATCCTGCCGCACCGTGGGAGTTGCCGTAGCGGTTAACGCCACTGCCTGCGGACGCCCCAGAGTTTCTAAAACACTGCCGAGCCGCATGTATTCTGGACGAAAATCGTGCCCCCACTGACTCAGACAATGGGCTTCGTCCACCGCAAAAAGTGCCACCTTCACCTCGGCGAGCGCCGCCATAAAAGATTCCGCCCGAAACCGTTCCGGCGCAATGTAAACGAGCTTAAACTCTCCCGCTTTCATTTTTTGAATCCGCTCACGCTGCTCCGGCCAACTCAGCGTCGAGTTAATCATCGTGGCTGGAATCCCCTTCGCCTGAAGCGCATCAACCTGATCTTTCATCAGCGCAATCAAAGGAGAAACCACCAACGTCACCCCATCCAAACACAGTGCGGGCAACTGGAAACAAAGCGATTTCCCCCCACCAGTGGGCATGACAACCAATCCGTCTCGGCCCGATAAAATTTGACCGACGACCTCCTCCTGCGCATCCAGAAAACCATCAAAGCCAAAATACTGCTTTAATACCACCAATGGGTCTTTCGTTTGCGCCATGCCCGTATAAAAACAAACCGCCCCGGAAGTGCAATCCCGAAGCGGTTGTTTCTTTAAAAATTTATTTTACACATTACTCGGCATCTTTACCGAGCCATTTATAAGTAACACCTGCTAACGCCGCTCCGATGATAGGAGCTACCCAGAACACCCAAACCTGAGGCATGGCGTCTGTTTTTGCAAAAATAGCAGCAGCTAAACTACGGGCTGGGTTTACTGAAGTGTTGGAAACGGGGATGCTCACCAAGTGGACCAAAGTAAGACCTAATCCAATCGCTACACCTGCCAAGCTAGCAGGTGCCTTTTCGTGAGTTGCTCCAAGAATAATAAAGAGAAACATAAAGGTCATCACAACCTCACAGATAAACACAGCCGTTAAGCTATAATGTCCTGGTGAAAGTTCTCCGTATCCATTGGATGCAAAACCACCCGCCTCAAATCCAGCCTGACCAGAAGCAATGAGATAAAGCACGCCTGCACCCAAAATACCTCCAACAACTTGCACTAAGATATAGGGAAGGAGTTGAGATGCGGGAAATCGACCGCCCAAGCAAAGGCCAATCGAAACCGCAGGGTTTAAGTGACACCCTGAAATATGCCCGATCGCATAAACCATGGTCATCACGGTTAAACCAAATGCCAGCGATACGCCGACAAAGCCAATACCCAAATGAACTGGCGTAGGATCGCCACTCATAAATCCAGCCGCAAGCACTGCACTACCACAGCCACCTAACACCAACCAAAAGGTTCCAATCAATTCTGCTACTAATTTTCTAGTCATTTCGCTGGTCAAGCTATCAGAACAACCAAGCAGAAACAACATTCTTTTCTGACATACGGATGTTCTAATTTTTGAAGTAGAGAATGGTTTATCTCTTGACTCTTTTAGCTCAGCTTCTACACCAGCGCACATGTCCACATCTTCAGATTCTCAATCCACTACAAGTTGGCAAAATTTTCAAGCATCCCACACGCGTTATCCTGAACTCGGGTTTTCTATCGACACATCTCGCATGGATATCCCTGCAGATTTTAATGATTCTCTTTCTTCTGAAATCGCCCGAGCATTTGATGGAATCAAAGCTATTGAGGCTGGCGAAATCATGAACCCCGACGAGGGACGCATGGTTGGGCATTATTGGCTCCGCAATGCAGATCTCGCACCCACCGAGGAAATCAAACGCCAAATCACCGAACCCATCGCGCAACTCAAAGAATTTGCTCAAAAAGTGCGCACGGGTAAAATTACAAACCCGAATGGCGGTTGGTTTGAAAACTTGCTGGTGATCGGAATTGGTGGATCAGCTCTCGGGCCTCAGTTCATTTACGAAGCTCTTGGTGCAGAAAGCCCACTCAAAACATTTTTCTTTGATAATACCGACCCTGCGGGAATGGATGCCACATTGGCAAAAATCATCAACACAC
>CAZOWD010000067.1:5566-10386 GCA_964583225.1 uncultured Verrucomicrobiales bacterium
GCTCTTCTTGAAGGCGCTAAACTCATGGACGACCGCACGCGTTCAACAAACGTTAGCGACAACGCCGCCATGAAGCTTGCCCTTGCTTGGTATCACGCAGGAAACGGCAAAGGTGAAAAAGACATGGTGGTTCTTCCTTATAAAGACTCTCTGGTTCTTTTCTCCAAATACCTCCAACAACTTGTGATGGAGTCCCTCGGAAAAGAACTCGATCTCGACGGCAAGGTGGTCAACCAAGGAATCGCGGTTTACGGCAACAAAGGATCCACAGACCAACACGCCTATGTGCAACAACTCCGCGACGGCGTTGCTAACTTTTTTGCAACCTTCATCGAAGTTCGCAAAGGACGCGATGGCGAAAGCGTAGAAGTTGACACAAACACCACTGCTGCCGACTACCTACAAGGATTTATGCGAGGCACGCGCACCGCTCTTTACCAATCAGGCCGCAAATCCATCACCATTTCCATCGAAGAAGTAACGCCACAAACCGTAGGTGCACTCATCGCTCTTTTCGAGCGGGCTGTTTCCTTCTACGCGTTGCTCGTCAACATCAACGCATACCACCAACCAGGCGTTGAAGCTGGAAAGAAAGCTGCTGGAATCTTCCTCGACCTTCTCCAACAAGTAAAGGGAGCTCTCACCGACTCAGCTCAAACAGCAGAGCAAATTGCATCCAGCATCAATGCAGATCCCGAAGATGTATTCCATTGTCTCACCCACCTTTCCTCCAACGGAATGGCAAAAGTGAACGCTGGAACATCCCCAGCTACGGATACATTCCAAGCGTAATCGCTTAGAGTTCAAACAACCTTCACTCCGCATTTCCCTTTGGGTTGTGCGGAGTTTTTCTTGGAACGGTGCAAGATGCCAGATTGCTCCCTTGAATCTTAAAAGAAACCTTCTAACCTTGGGGCAGAAATTATATCAACTCTCGGTTTTTCCCCCATTGCCTTTTTTCTATTTTCTTTTCCCATTTTCATCCTCCTTTTTATACACGATATGCACGATCTCATTTCCGTCTCTGAAGCTTCCGCAATCATTTCAAAAAACCTCCCCAACCTAGCAAGCGAAACCGTTTCACTTCACGAGGCTCAAGGGCGTTATCTCCGCGAACCTATCATTTCAGATCGTCCGCTCCCCCCATTTGACCGTGTTATGATGGACGGGATAGCCATCAACTTCGAGACATGGAAAAAAGGAACTCGCACGTTTCCCGTTGCTGGCACTCAGGCGGCGGGCGCTCCTCCAATCGAACTTGCCGACCCAGCGGCTTGTGTCGAAGTCATGACTGGAGGCGTCTTGCCAGCGGGATGCAACTGCGTCATTCCCGTCGAAGAAATCAACATCTCCACAGAGGGTTCTATCAAATCTGCCACCATTCGTGCCGATTATTCACCTGAAGCCAACCAACACATCCACCGCTCGGGAAGCGATACACCCAAAGATCAAATCCTCGTTCCTGCGGGGGCTTTGCTCAATGCTCCCGAACTCACGATCGCAGCCTCCTGTGGCGTAACAAAACTCCGTGTTGCAACACTTCCTCGCATCGCGCTCATCAGCACAGGCGACGAACTTGTTGCCCCAGATGAATCACCTGAGCCTTACCAAATCCGCCGAAGCCATGCCACTGCGCTTCGATCCGTCATTAGCGCCAAAAAACTCGGAATCGTCACCGAAAAACATGTCGCGGACGACCCGCTAGAACTCAAAAAAGCCCTTCAGCAAGCCCTCTCTGAAAACGACCTACTCGTTCTCACCGGAGGAGTTTCCCGCGGAAAATTTGATTACGTCGCCCCCGTGCTCGAAGAGTTGCTTGGCGAAGCCCATTTTCACGGAGTCGCCCAGCGCCCAGGCAAGCCGCTTGCATTTTGGGGAATTTCAGCCAATGAATCGGATCAAAAAGACATACAATGCTCCGTATTTGCACTTCCTGGCAACCCGTGCTCTGTCATGGCATGCGCCGCCCGCTACCTCTTCCCCGCCCTCATTCAAATTCTTTCGGGTGAACAACCCGCCACAATAACCCTCCCCGCTTCTGGTCAGTTTAACTGTCCGCCATCATTCACGGGACTCATTTCGTGCCGACTCGAAAACGGAACGCTCCACCTCCTTCCACCTTCAAATTCTGGCAATTTTCTCGCTTTAGCAGGAACCCATGGCGTTGCCGAACTCCCCGGAGCACTCACACGCACCGACATCTCCAACTACCCCGCTAATTTTTATCCTTGGGTGTAAGCCGTATCATCGCTCTGTTCATTTTTTAAAATCCTGCTAGTCTTTCCGAGCCCAGCAGAACCGTCTCCAAGCCCGAAAACGACCATGTCCTTAGAACCTCAAGATCTCGATGACCTCAAAAAAGCCAAGTCGCTTTTAGAACACCCGAGCATCACGGCTAAAATCACCAACATTCTTGGAACCCCTATCGAAAAAGGTTTTGATCTCCTTCCCGACAACTGGGGGAACAAGGTGGCTGAGGTCACAGAAGTGGCCCTCAAAAAATCAATCAACGCTGCGATTTTCACTCTAAAAAACAAACCTGGAGCCTCGCATTCCAACACCTTGCACAAGGTGGCGGTGGCAACCACAGGTGGAGTGGGCGGATTTTTTGGTTTAGCGGCACTCGCGATCGAGCTTCCGATTTCCACAACCATCATGTTGCGCTCGATTGCCGATATCGCACGGAGCGAGGGAGAATCGATTTCTCAGCCCGAATCGCAACTCGCTTGTCTCGAAGTTTTTGCGCTCGGAGGCCCCAGCAAATCCGACGATGGTGCCGAATCTGGT
Organism: uncultured Verrucomicrobiales bacterium; assembly: GCA_964583225.1. Taxonomy (GTDB): domain Bacteria; phylum Verrucomicrobiota; class Verrucomicrobiia; order Verrucomicrobiales; family Akkermansiaceae; genus Oceaniferula. The sequence goes on from CAZOWD010000067.1 coordinate 8,354, forward strand.
TATTTTGCCGTGCGCGCCGCCCTTGCACAATCGATCAGTCACGCTACAGGATTTATCGCAGAAAAAGGGCTCAGCGAAAAAGGAACACCCGCCCTGCTCCGATTCATCGTGCAGGTGGCTGAGCGGTTCAGCATTCAAGTCACCGAAAAAGCGGCGGCTCAGGCGATCCCTGCGATTGGAGCTGCGGGTGGAGCCCTGATCAACACCCTCTTTATCGATCATTTTCAAGACATCGCCCGTGGGCATTTTACGGTTCGCCGACTCGAAAAAAAATACGGCAAGCCCCTTATCCAATCCACTTACCAATCTATCACCTTATAAAAATTCATGTCTCTAACTCACGTAAACGAAAAAAACCAACCAGGAATGGTTGATGTCTCCCAAAAAGACCGCACGCGCCGCGTTGCTAAAGCACAAAGCCTTATTGAAGTTGGTCCCGACGTGATGGCCTTGCTATCCGACGGAGATATCCAGAGCAAAAAAGGACCCGTTTTCCACACTGCGATCATCGCAGGAACCATGGCGGCAAAAAAAACATCGGATCTCATCCCGTTTTGCCATCCGATTCCACTAGAAGACTGCAAAATCGAAATTGCCGCACACGAATCCCGAGCCAATACGATTTCAGTCATTTGCACCTGCGTTACAACCTCCCGCACAGGTATCGAAATGGAGGCTCTCGCCGGAGCCTTGGGAGCTGCGCTCACCCTCTACGACATGTGCAAGGCAGTTTCCAAATCCATGCGTATTCTCGACACCAAACTCCTGCTCAAAACTGGTGGAAAATCTGGAGATTACCGCTGCGAGTAATCCAGTTCTCTCAATTCAATTTCTCAACACACGATCTGTGTCGGCAAGTTGACAACTTACCCCACAATCAACTCTTCCAGCCATGAACGCACTACTCCTTATTGGTGGCCAATCCTCCCGCATGGGAACGGACAAATCCACCCTCGTCTTTCGCGATGGACTCACGCAAAAAGAACGCGGGATCCAATTACTCTCCGCCGTTTGCGACCAAGTTTTTATTTCCGTCCGCGATGAAGAAGCGGCGGCTCTAGAATCTCACCCCACCATCATCGATGCTTTTGGCCCCGTGGGTCCTCTTGGTGCGATAGCATCCGCTCAACAACATGACCCCAATGCCTCATGGCTCGTGCTCGCTTGTGATTTACCGATGATTGAACAACATCACCTCCAAGCGCTCATCGACACGCTCGACACAGACGGATGGGATAAAGATGCCATTTACTACACCAGCGCCACCGATGGATTACCCGAACCGCTTTGCGCTATTTGGGAACCAGGATCTGCCCGCGCTGTCACAGCAGCGATGAACGATGGCCGACGTTGCCCCCGTTCCGTTCTCAAAAATCTCGACGGCCTAGCACTTCCATCCCCAGGGCTCTGGACGTTAGCCAACACCAACACAGAAGCTGACGCCATTGAAATACGCGCCCGCATCAATCAAACTAACACGATGAAAACAGTTACTGTTACCTACTTTGCTCAACTCAAAGAACTCGCTGGAGTTTCTGAAGAAAGTATTCAAACCGACTCCGAAACGCCTGCGGGACTTTTCGAAGAAATCCGCGCCAAACACAACATCCCACTCAAACGCAAAGGTATGATGGTTGCTGTGAATGGAGATTTTGCCGACTGGACACACCCGCTCACCGATGGAGAAGAGATCGTTTTCATCCCCCCTGTTGCCGGTGGATAGATCGTATTTTCAACACTCCATTTTCACCGACCAATGACGGGCTTCATTTTTTTCACTCAAAAGAAATTATTTCTGAAGAAATCTAAGCCCATTTGCGTCCGTATAGGAGAGTAGTTTCGTATTCTACCATTCTACTTCTCTTTTCTTTATTCAATCTCTCGTATTCACTTTTTATGTCTGGAAAAAAATCAACCTTTCTCATCTCCGCTCTAATCCTTCTCTTGATTATTTCAGGAGGAGTAATCTGGGTTCTCAATCGAAATCTTCAGGACGCTCACGAAAAACAAGCGGATTTGATCAATCAAAAAGC
>CAZOWD010000068.1:0-10035 GCA_964583225.1 uncultured Verrucomicrobiales bacterium
TTGAGCTAGATGGATTAATGTTTGTGGAATGGGTGCTTGCCATATGAAATTTGGATGCATAGAAACGCATTAAGTTTATCACTCGTGTTGAGTGGGCTTCTTTTTCATGAAGGCGTATTTTATCAGAAGGTTTATGTTGGTGCCCATTACCCTGTTGGGGGTGACGCTCATTGTGTTTACGCTAACTCGGTTTATGCCAGGGAGCCCGATTGAGCGTGCGATGCAACGCGCAAGCCAAGAGGATGAAAACTCAAAGGCAACGGGCGATGAAAAAAGCTCAGGAGGATTGAGTGACGAACAACTCGAAGAGCTCGAGGAGGAGTATGGTTACGATAAACCTATTCCTATCGCCTATCTTCAATGGATTGGTCTGATGCCGCGCGAGCGGATGATTAGTAAATCGGATTTCACCAAAGGTGGCGAAGAAGTGATCGGGACGGAACTGATCACAGATCCTGAAAACGAAACTCTCGTTGTGGTGAAAGGATCTGGCCGACAGGTGAAGGTGGATCGGCGGGCGCTGGATCAGGCATATTTTATCGATAATGGAGAAAAAATATCGGAGTCGGGTTGGAGCGTGCGCGTAGATACGCCACAAGATCGAGCGGAAAGATGGGCGCGGCGCAATATGAAGGGTGTGGAGGAGGCTCCAGCCAATCCCCCTCGTGCTGTGGTTTACAAAACGAGGTTTTCGGGATTGCTTCAAGGCGATCTGGGCCGTTCCTCGACGTATCAGGACAAAGTGTCGGACATGATTCTCCAGCGTGTGCCGATCGCCGTGTATTTTGGTTTGCTCTCTACGATTATTATTTACAGCATCTGTATCCCGCTCGGGATTGTGAAAGCTATCAAACATCGGACGTTTTTGGACAATGCCACATCGGTGATTGTGTTTGTGGGGTATTCGATTCCCGGGTTTGCGCTGGGAGCTCTTTTGCTGGTTTACTTGGGAGCGCGCATGGGAGCATTTCCGCTGTTTGGGTTAACGAGCCCAGGGTGGGAGGATTTAACCCTTTGGGCGAAGATTACGGATTTAGCGCATCATACGGTATTGCCACTCATGTGTTACATCGTGGGGGGATTTGCCTACACCACGATGATGATGAAAAATAACTTAATGGATAATTTAGCGGCGGATTACGTGCGGACGGCGGTGGCGAAGGGCGTGAGTTTCCGAAGCGCTGTGTTTAAGCATGCTTTCAGAAATTCATTTATCCCGATTGCAACCAGTTTAGGCGGTTTGATTACGGTTTTTGTGGGCGGTAGTATGCTTGTTGAGCAGGTGTTTGATATTCAAGGATTTGGTCTGCTTCAGTTTCAGGCGATCATGAACCGAGACCAAGCCGTGATTATGGGGACGCTCACGATTGCCGCATTTTTGATGATTGTGGGCAATATTCTTTCTGACTTCATCGTGGCGATGGTCGATCCTCGGATTAAATTTCACTAAACGTTATGTTTCGCAAAATTGCTTGGTTTTTGATTCTCGGGGCGCTGGTTTCAGCTGCGGGAGAAGTGTTGTCTTTGAAGTTGCCCACGTTGCGGTGGGGGTTTGAAACGAGTCGGGAAATTGAATGGTTGCACTGGAATTTAGGGACGATGGCAGACGAACGGATTGTGCCGTGGTTTGGTTGGTTGGGTGTTGCTGTGTTTCTTTTTGCTGGGATTGCCTTGCTCGTGAAGTTTCCTAGAGGGTTTCGGTTTTCTCCGATTACACAACGCCGTCTTGATCGTTTTTGTTCGATTAAGCGTGGGTATCGCGCATTTTTAATTATTATTATTTTGGGCGTGGTGGCATCGCTGGACCATTTACTTGTTGGAAATGAGCCACTGTTGATGAAGTATCAAGGGAAGTTCTATTCTCCTGCGTTAACCTACACTCAATACAAAGGAAAAGATTTTGGTTTAAAAGGCGAGGAGGGGGAGTCGCCCGTGCAGTATCGCCACTTGAAAAAGTATTTTGAGAAATCGGGCGGGAAAGATTGGATGTTGATGCCACTGGTCCCTTACGCTCCGACCCAAGACACCGTGACGGTGCCAACTATGGAATTGGAAACGCGCGATGATGGATTGTTATACCTTCCGGGTGCGTCTCAGCCGTATTCGGGGTTGGCGGCAAAAATTTACGATTTGGATGACCCAAGTCGGATGCACCTGCGGTATAGGTATCGGGCTGGCCTGAAAGATGGAGCAGCGGATGGCTGGGATAAAACGAATAAGCGAGTTTACGGGGCGAGTTATCAGGATGGAAAACTTGTGCCTGGAAGTGAGAGTTGGAGTGGTGAGGGAAAAAAAGAAGATTTTCTCAAGTTGCCGAGTTCTCCGCTCAGCGTGATTTATTATGCACCCGCTCCGCCGAGTTTTAAAATGGGGCACTTGCTGGGAACCACGCCGCAGGGGTATGATGTGCTGGCATATCTTTTTGGTGGCTTGCAGGTGAACTTTAAAGCGGCCTTGTTTTATATCCCGTGTATTTACCTCTTGGGCATTACTGTTGGCTTGTTGATGGGATTTTTTGGAGGTGTGTTTGATTTGGTGGTGCAACGCTTGATCGAGGTGTTTTCGAATATCCCCTTCCTGTTTGTCATCATCATTGTGAGCTCCTCTGTGCCTGTGCAGATTAAGGAAAAATCGGGCCTTGGGGTGATTTTGTTGATTTTGATTTTGTTTAGTTGGATGGGGATGACCTATCTGATGCGGACGTCGGCTCTCAAAGAGAAAGCGCGTGATTATGTGGCGGCGAGTCGAGTGATTGGGTGCTCGACGCCTCGCATTATATTTAAACATATTTTACCAAACTCCGTGGCGATTTTGGTTACGCTGGTTCCTTTTTCGGTTTCTGGTTTGATTATGGGACTGACCTCGCTGGATTACCTCGGGTTCGGACTTCCTCCGAAATATGCGACGTGGGGGACCTTGCTCAAGGATGGGTTGAGCAACCTTTCGGCTCCGTGGTTGGTGGGGTCTTCGTTTTTCTGTTTGGTGACGTTGTTGATATTGGTGACTTTTGTTGGGGAAGCTGTCCGCGAAGCCTTTGATCCTAAAAAATTCACTTACTACAAGTAATACAATCATGTTTGATCGAGTAAATATCCTGTTTCGTGTGGTTTCTTGTGTCTTTGTGGCGTGTTTTTTCTCGGCCTGCAACGAGCACGAAGAAGAGGTTGAGAGAAGTCTCGGGTTCGATGAGTTTGTGCCTAAATACAACCTGTATATCAAAAATTGGCTGATCAAAGAACACGCGCGCGTGCAAAAAGAAATTGAGAGTTTGGAGGCGGAGCTTGCGAATGCCGATGATCAGAAAAAAGCAGACATCGAAGATACCTTGTCGGATGCTCGGAGAGAGTTGGAGCGCGTGGAATTCCGCCAGTCAAATGGTGATTATTTTGCGTTTAAAACCGAAGCAGATATTCCCGAGGGGTTAGTTTGGGAAGATGGAATGGATGAACCTGAAATTGGAGATCCTCGTGCGAAAAAGGGTGGGACGTTTCGGTTTTATATGCCCAATTTTCCTCCTACGGTCCGCCCATTTGGACGGGAGGCTAATAGCTCATTCCGGTCAGAAATTTATGATAATTTGGAGATTGGTTTGGTTGGGACGCACCCGTTAACGTCGCGGATTATTCCGGGGTTGGCAAAAAGATGGGCGGTGAGCCATGACGGGCATACGGTGTATTACGAGTTAGACCCCGATGGGCGTTATAATGACGGGCACAAAATTGACGTTAAGGATTACATGTTGGGTATTTACCTGCGCGTGTCCGATTTTATATCGGCTCCTTTTGAAAAGCAGTATTATCGTGAGCAAATTGCGCAGGTTGCCGTTTACGGGGATCGTTACGTTTCCGTAAGTCTGCCCGAGCCCAAACCGCTCATGCCGTATTACGCCAACTTAGCACCTGCTCCGTCGTATTTTTATAAAGATTACGGAGCGGATTACGTCGATCGTTACCAGTGGAAGGTGCAACCTCACGCGGGCGCGTATTTTGTGCGGGATAAAGATATCGTCAAAGGTGTCTCAATTACGCTAACGCGGGCGAAAGATTGGTGGGCAAAAGATAAAAAGTATTACAGATATCGGTTTAATCCAGACAAGTTGGTGTTTACGACGATTCGGGACGAATCCAAAGCGTTTGAATTGTTCCGAGCTGGGCAGTTAGATGTTTTTGGGCTGACGCGGCCGAATTTCTGGTATGAAAAATCGGAAATCCCTCCAGTGTTTAACGGATATATTGAGCGGTATCAGTTTTATAATCAATATCCACGCCCACCACGCGGGGTTTACATGAACGTGTCTCGCCCTATTTTAAAAGATAGAAATGTTCGGATCGGAATTGATTATGCGCTAAACTGGCAAAAATGTATCGATGTGATTTTCCGCGGTGATTATGCGCGTCTCCAGCAATACAGCGTTGGGTTCGGGGAGATGACAAACCCGAATGTAAAACCGCGAAGTTTTTCGGTGATTAAAGCGAGAGAGTTTTTTAGAAAAGCTGGATATACGCAGGAAGGTAAGGATGGCATTTTGCGTAAGCCATCGGGAGCCCGATTGGCTGTCAACTTGAGCTACGGAAATGTGGCGTTTTATCCTCGTTTGGTGGCAGTGCTGAAAGAAGAGGCTAAAAAAGCGGGCTTGGACCTTCGAGCCGACGGTATGGAATCGACCGTGTTTTATAAGAAGGTCATGAAAAAAGAGCATGACATGTGTATTTGGGCGTGGGGAGTGAATCCGCCGTTCCCTCGGTATTATCAGTCGCTTTACTCAAAAAATGCTTATGACGATAACGGAAATCCCAAACAACAGACAAATAACATTTGTTGTTATGCGGATCCCAAAATGGATAAATTGTGTAAAGCGGTGCGTTATGCTCGGACGGTTGACGAGGTCAAAAGAAATTCTTGGGAGGTTCAGCAAATGATCCATGACGAGGCGCTGTTCTCACCGGGATGGATGGTTGATTTTAGTCGGATTGGTTCGTGGCGCTGGGTGCGTTGGCCGGATACCAAGGATACGCCATTTTGTGTGCCTATCGTGTATTCGCCGTTGGATGCTTATGTGCTTTGGATTGATGAGGATATAAAAGAAGAAACGCAACGTGCGATGCGCGAAGGGAAAACTTTCCCAGAGGTGCAAAGGGTGATTGATGATTTTAAAGATGGAATCCCTCAGCAGAAACATAAAGAGGAAATGACACAAAAGAATTTACAGGAAAACACGCAGGAAGGAGGCGCTGACAATGAGTGAAAACGTGTTGGAAGTTAAAGATCTGATTACCGGATTCCGCATGGAAAATGGTGATTGGTTGCGTGCTGTGGACGGAGTTTCTTTCCGAGTCCCCAAAGGGAAAACCGTGGGGGTTGTGGGGGAGTCTGGTTGCGGAAAAAGCGTGACGGCGATGTCGATTGTGAGCCTTTTGCCAAAGCCGATGGGTCATGTGCTACAAGGAGAGATTTTATTTAAAGGAGAGGATCTCACAAAGGCGAGCCAGAAGCGCCTGCAACAGGTGCGGGGCGGGGAAATTGGCGTTATTTTCCAAGAACCGATGACGGCATTGAACCCAGTGCATCGGATTGGAAAGCAGATTAGTGAATCGCTGATCCTTCACCGAGGAATGAATAAACGCGAGGCGCTTCAGGAATCTATTGCGCTTTTAGAACGGGTGGGGATTCCTGCTCCAGAGCGACGCGTGATGGAATATCCTCACCAGTTGTCGGGCGGGATGCGTCAGCGGGTTGTGATTGCGATTGCCTTGGCTTGTAAGCCTGATCTTTTGATTGCGGATGAGCCAACCACGGCACTCGACGTGACCGTGCAGTCTCAAATTTTGGAGCTCATGGAGGATCTCCAGAAGGAAATGGGAATGTCCACGATTTTGATCACTCATGATTTGGGGGTGATTGCGGGGCACTGTGATGAAGTGGTGGTGATGTATGCTGGGCGCGTGGTGGAACGGGCTCCTGTGCGTGAGTTGTTTGCTTCTCCAAGGCACGCTTACACGCGCGGGCTGTTGGCTGCCATTCCTACGTTAGAAACTCCTCGTAAATCCAAGCTGAACACCATTGAGGGGCAGGTGGCCGCTATTTCAGATTTTGTGAAGGGGTGCCGGTTCTGTCAGCGGATGGAGCGGACGGGGGAGACGTTGTTAACCCGTGCTCCATTGATTGAAATCTCTAAAGACCACTGGGTCGAAGCGTGTCCCAAGTGTGTGGAGGGATTGGGGGATTGTTAGTTTGAACTTAAATATGATAATTTTATGAGTGAGCCTTTACTTGAAATCCAAGATTTAAAAATGCACTTTCCTGTGAAAGGCGGGGTGTTTTCGCGTGAAGTTGCGGCGGTAAAAGCTGTGGATGGTGTGTCTCTCAATGTCGGACAAGGTGAAACTCTTGGTTTGGTGGGAGAGTCGGGGTGTGGAAAATCGACACTTGGAAAATGTATTGTGCGTCTCACGGAGCCAACGGCAGGAAGCATTCGTTTTCAGGGCGTAGATATCACCCACATGTCGCAATCTAAATTGCGACCACTGCGTAAAAAATTTCAAATGGTGTTTCAGGATCCTGCCGAATCGTTGAACTCTCGGCTTTCGGTGGGGCAAATTGTAGCCGAACCGCTAGAGGTGCAGAGGATTGGTTCGCCAGCGAGTCGGAAAGACATTGTCGAAGGCCTGCTCGATCGCGTTGGCTTGCCCAAAAGTGCCGCACAGCGGTTTTCTTTTGAGTTTTCTGGAGGTCAGCGACAGCGAATTGGAATTGCCCGCGCTTTGGCTTTGAACCCAGAAATGATTGTTTTGGACGAACCCGTTTCGGCTCTGGATGTATCCGTGCAAAGTCAGGTGTTAAACCTGCTTCTGGAGCTTCAGGAGGAGATGAATTTGGCTTATTTATTTGTCGCGCACGATTTGGCTGTGGTGAAACATATTTCGGATCGCGTGGCGGTGATGTATCTAGGGAAAATCGTAGAACTGGCCGATGCCGATACCATTTATAAAAATCCCAAACACGCTTACACAAAAGCACTGATCTCTGCGATTCCAGAACCCGATCCCAATAAGGTGAAAAAGCGGGTTCATTTGAAAGGCGAGATTCCGTCACCCATTGACCCGCCCGCGGGGAGTGCTTTTGGGCACCGCATTCAGCATCCACGTTATGAGGAATCCATCGGGATGGATTTGTCGATGGTGGAGATTGAGCCAGATCACTGGGTGGCTGCGGATCCGTGTTGCTTGAGTGAGGAAGATTTCACCAAGGCGCAGAGCTTGCTTTAGCTGTAAAATTTTTGATGGCTATTGACTTTGTAGAGATTGTTTATTAGCTATGCGGCGTCGCACGCGCAACGTGTGTGATTTTTATTGAGGAGGTATGGCTGAGTTGGTTTAAGGCGCTCGATTCGAAATCGAGTGTGGCAGAGATGTCACCATGGGTTCGAATCCCATTACCTCCTCCATCTTTTTTTTGGCTAGCTGAGTTTGGCGAGGATGGCCATAGCGGATGGACTGCTCTGATTTTCAGGGGTGTTGTTTTGGGTTGGTGATTGTTTTTGGAAGTGCTAGGATTTCGCCGTGTCAGAGATAAAGCTTATCGTGGGTCTAGGAAATCCCGGACAGAAATATGCGGGGACGCGCCATAATGTAGGATTTATGATTGTGGATCGCCTTGTTCAACGCGCAGGCGTGGAGATGAGTAACCACCTCCGCTGGCGCGCTCATGTGGGCAAATTGCCAAGCGGGGCACTTTTGATGAAGCCTCAGACGTTTATGAACCTTAGCGGTCAGTCGGTGGGGGCTGCGCTTCGATTTTATAAATGGGAGCCGGAGCAGGTGTTGGTGGTTTATGACGATATTTCCCTACCGTTTGGGTCACTTCGATTTCGGATGGCGGGGTCGGCAGGTGGGCATAATGGGATAAAATCGGTAATTAGCCATTTGGGTAGCGATCGATTCCCTCGTTTGAAGGTGGGAATTGGCGAGCGGGCTTTGGAGGCGGATCAGGCGCTGAAAGCAGGTAATTCCAAGGGATCTGGCAGTCTTGTGGGGCATGTTTTGGGAAAATTTTCGACAGAAGAATGCAATGAATTAGAAAACACGCTTGCAACTGCGGCAGAAGCCGTTCAGTTTGCGCTCTCCGAAGGCGTGCAGGCAGCCGCCAACGCCTTCAACACGAAGAAAAAAATAAGGAAAAAGCAAAAGGAGGAATCCCAAACGATTCTTCCAGATGCCAAACCGAACATTAATTCAACCAACGAACCTTTAACTTAAAGTAACGCGATGAGCAGAAAATACGAAGGACTGATCGTCCTCAACTCCCAGGGTCAAGAAGACAGCCTTAACGATCTCATTTCAGCAATAGCCAAAGAAATGGAAGCTGAAGGAGCTAAGATGGACGAAATTCAACAATTGGGACGTAAGAAGTTTGCTTACAATGCCCGTCAGATTGATGGTGGCCATTATGTAAATTACATCTTTGAAGCTGAGCCTGAAGCTATTGAAAAAATTCAAGCTAAGCTGAACCTTAACGATGTGATCTACCTCCAGCATTACCAGCGTCTCGCCTAAGGTGTGAGACTTGGGATGATTAGGAATTAGATTGTCCTTAAAAAAATTTGAAATCCGTCTTTGAGAAAGTCATTTTGATTTTCTTGAGCGCGGATTTCTTATTTGCTTCCCTGAAGGAAATATTTTAATAAACTGAGTTATGGCAAATTTAAACAAAGTAATGCTCATGGGTAACATCACCCGTGATATAGAACTGCGCTACACCCCAAAAGGCACTGCTGTTGCCGATATCGGCTTAGCTGTGAACCGGGTGCGGACAGGTGAAAATGGCGAGCGGATTGAGGAAACTACTTTTGTGGATGTCACCCTGTGGGGCAGAACCGCTGAAGTGGCGCATCAGTATGCAGGAAAAGGTCATCCGCTTTTTGTGGAGGGACGTTTGCACATGGATACTTGGGTGGACAAAGCCACGGGAGGAAATCGCTCAAAGCTCAAAGTTGTGGCCGATAACATTCAGCTGATGGGAACGCGTGGTTCCGCAGGAAATGCTGCACCACAACAACAGGGCGCACCTCAGCAGCAACCATACGCTCAGCCACAAGGTGGAGCTCCAGCGCCTCAGCAACAGGTTCAGCCAGTTCAGCAGCAGCCTACTCAGCCAGCTCCATCCACACCTCCTCAAGGAGGTTCTCCAGCGCAGGGAGGCATGATTACTGAGGAAGAAGATATTCCCTTTTAATCGCTAACCCAAAAAACATTTTGCATCCCACCTTCGTAATTGCGTTGGTGGGATTTTTTATGCGGCTGTTTTTTTATTCTTCTCTACAACGTGAGAGTGTTGCCAAGGCAAAGCCGGTCCCGTAGGCGTAGTGGTAGTTATAAAGCGGGTAGTCCCACCATGATCCGTTTGCTTCTTGCTTGGGGATGAGGAGCGCTGCAAGCTGCCGCTTCCATTTATTTTGTTCTTTTTTGGGAAGTAAGCGGATGCACTCGCTCGCGTAGTAGTGCCCGTAGTAGTAGAAATACCCAGCTACTTTGGCTGGAGCTTCGTGTGGGACTGGGCGTTTCCGTCCGTGGTCAAGCCAGCCCTGGCGATCGGTAAGGCGCTGAAGCCATGTGCGGAGCACGTCATCGGTTACAGCTTTGTCTCCGAAAACTCGGGCTGCGGCATTACAAGCTTGGGAGCGTCCTAGAGAGCCTGCGGGGCGGTTGATGGGGATCTGTGGGTAAAAGCGATGAACGCGGGAGTAAACATAACAAAAATCGGGAGTGCGCATCTCTTGTAGCGTTCTGACGCTACGTCTAATGAGTTCGGGCGGAAGCTTGATGCCCATCGTTTCTTGAGCATCGTAAAGCGCCAGTAAAGCCGTCGCTGTCATGAACCCCGTTGTAGATCCAGATGGTTTGGGTGTGTGAGTTTTAAAGTTCAAATACCCCCAACCTCCATTAACGTTTTCATAGCGGTGGAGTTGCGCGATTTGTTGGAGAGCTTGTTTTTTGTAAATTGCTCGGCGGTCAGGATCTGAGGTGTTTTGATAAAGTG
>CAZOWD010000069.1:0-9997 GCA_964583225.1 uncultured Verrucomicrobiales bacterium
GGAGCTTCAAAGCTTGATTCATCTTTTGATAAAGCTCTGTAACATCAGAAAAATGGAGGATTACGTCATGAGCGGAGATGGCTGATTGAGGCCATGATGCCTCGTCGACCGTTTTGATTTGGTAATGATTGCCAAGCGTATCGGCTAGTTTGTCAGCCAGAGCTTCTTCTGGTTCGGGAGCAACCAAGTGAACTCGTTCTACATAATAAGGGGCAGCATTGAGAACTGGTGAAAAAATGCATACAATGAGCAGTATTTTCAGATAAGTATAAATGCTGTTCCTTTTGTGTTGCAGACGAGTTTGCATAATCTTTTTTACTTTCCAGAAGGTTGAATTTTTTCAAAAAAAATCCCCCGTCGCTCTTTAAAAAGAGTGCCGACGGGGGAGAGGCTTTTTTTCTTTTTTTGAGAAGTGGCTTAGAGGAAATCAGCAATCACGTCGTCGAGGGCATCGATGAGTTCTTGGATGGTTTCTTCTGTTTCATTGCCCATGTTGGAAATGCGGAACGTGGTTCCTTTGATTTTTCCGTATCCTCCGTTGATGAGGATGTTGTGCTTGGCGCGAAGGGCTTTGATAAAGGCGGGGACGTCGAGACGCCCTGCAGAGTTGTCAATGGCCGTAAGGGAGAGCGAACGGTAACCTTCTGGGGCAAAGTTCTCAAATCCGTGTTTGGCCATCCAGTCTTGGATCATGCCATTGAGTTTGGCGTGACGCGCAAATCGAGCTTCGAGACCTTCCTCGGCAATGCTATCGACTTTTTGTTTGAGCGCGTAAAGAAGAGCTACGGCAGGGGTGGATGGAGTGTTGTTTTTGAGAGCGTTTTTCTCAAACTCAGCAAAATCAAAGTAGTATCCACGGCCTTCCGTAGTGGAAGCGCGCTCGAGAGCAGCTTCGGAAATGGCAAAAACAGCAAGTCCTGGAGGGAGTGCCAGCGCTTTTTGCACACCAGCAAGCACGACGTCGATGCCGAGCTTGTCCATTTCAATGGGCACAGCAGAGAGCGAAGACACGGTATCTACGACGAGGAGGACATCGGGGAATTCTTTCACAACGGCAGCGATCCCTGCAAGGTCGTTCATGACGCCTGTTGAGGTTTCGTTGTGCACCAGAGTAACGGTATCAAAACCACCTTCAGAAAGTTTGGCTCGAACGTCATCGGGCGAGATAGGTTGTCCCCACTCGACTTGGATTTTTTCAGCATTTTTGCCACAGCTTTGGGCAACGCTAAACCATTTGTCTGAAAACGCACCACAGCAGAGGTTGAGCACTTTGGTTTGGACGAGGTTGCGGATACAACCTTCCATGACTCCCCAAGCGGAGGAGGTGGAGAGATAAACGGGACGCTCAGTGCCAAAAATGGGTTTGAGGTTAGGTTGGATGCTTGAGTAGAGAGCTTCAAAATCGCCACCTCGGTGACCGATCATTGGCTGACACATGGCTTCGAAGGTTTCCGGCGCAATATCGACCGGACCAGGAATAAACAGTTTGGGTAATGTGTTTTTGGACATCGCCCGACGATTCTTTCTAGATCGCTTGGGATGTCAAAGCTGGATTGTGGGTGTTTTGCCCTATAAAACGGTTGTTTTGCGAATTGTGTCCGTATTTGGATGGCGTTACGCTCCGCTGTAAATTCGGGTGACGCGAGGAGTGATTCCCGTGAAGATAGCCCACGGAATAGTGCCCGCGAGTTCGGCGAGTTCGGAGACAAGAATGTTTTCGCCAAAAAGTTCAACGATATCGCCACTTTCGCAGTGGGGAATTTCGGAAACATCAACCATGATTTGATCCATGGTGACGCGGCCTAGAACGGGGCAACGAGTGCCGTGGATGAGAACTTCAGCGCCTTTGTTGGAAAGGGCGTGTGGGTAGCCGTCGGCATAACCGATCCCTATAGTTGCGACGCGGCTTTCTTTGTTTAAGATAACATCGCGCCCGTAGGAAATCCCTTGTCCTGCGGGAAGCGTTCGGACGAGAGAAACTCGAGATTTGAGAGTCATGAGCGGACGGAGTTCGTGCTGGCAATCAGGTATGGGTGAGATGCCGTAGAGCATGAGTCCGGGTCGGTAAAGGTTTGTGGTCCGGCTTTGATAAAGGAGGATTCCCGCACTGTTTTCGAGGTGACGGTATTTAAAATTCTCCACACCGAGCGATTCGACAAGAGAGTCAAATTGTTCGTATTGAGCCAGGGTGAACGCTTCGTCTTCATCGGCTGAAGGAAGGTGAGAGCCGATGCCTTCAATCTTGAGGTAAGTCAGATTGCGTAACGCTGGCATCATCTCTGGAAGGTCTTGAGGGAGAAATCCGCCTCGACCCATTCCCGTATCGACAGTGAGGTGAACGGTGAGCGGGTTGTTGGGGGATATTTTTTTTGTGAGATCGTTGAGGTGTTGCGCTTCTTTGAGGTTGGCAACGCTACAGATCCATCGGCGCGTGACGATCTCTTCGCGTTCGACGGGCGATGTTGGGCCGAGTAGCGAGATTGGAGTTTTGATGTTGGCATCGGAAAGGTGCCGAGCCTCAATCACGCTTGCCACGCCAAAAAAACGAGGAGCCTCAGGTTCGGGGAGCGCTTCTAAAAATTGCGCCACCTGAACCATGCCGTGCCCGTATGCCTCCGCCTTGAGGATGGCGCCCATGAACCCCTGCTTGTGTTGTCGGGCAACACCGAGGTTGTGACGCAAGTTGTTAAGGTTGATCTCCGCCCAAGTGCGGGGTGGAGATGTGGGGAAGGCATTGGTCGATGAGTCGGTTGTAGGCACGCGGAGAGTTTAGTTTTTTTGAGCGTTTTGTCTATCACTCTCTTAACCTTCTTCGGGAACGAAGGCGATGTCCGTGATCATGAGGTTAGGCCCCGTGAGGGCGTTTGCTTCTAAGATGAGTTGGCCGTCGTTGGTGTCTTCTCGGATAACGGGGAATTCGAGCCATACGCCTTGGGTGTGCTCGGCTAGCTTTTGCGTTTTCCCTTCGAAGGTAACGGAGCCAGTGCGTCCATTTTTATTCCAATCTGCAAAACGAACAAAAAACTTTCCTGGCACGCCTGCGCGTGGGGTGACGGTGATGGTGATTTTTTTGCCGTGCCACGCGCTACCCTGTTTGTCTCTCCATACGCCATCGCAGACCACCTTGTAGTTGACTCCTTTGGTTTGGCGGAGAATGGCGTCGTTGTTTTGTTTCCAAGCTGTTGATTTCCCTTGAACTCGAAGCTTGCCCGAAGCATCGACGTAGAGGTCGGCGTCTGAGAATTGTTTGGGGAGTTTCTTGAGCTTGAGGCTGGGGTCGTAGAACAGTTTGTCGAGCGCTTTGGGGACAATGGATGTTTTAGGAACAAATTGTGTTCCGCTTGCGTAGTCGATAAGGCTTTGGCGAAGTTGAGCAGTTTCAGGCTGTTTTTGTGCCGTTTCAGCGCTGATGTCATACCCGCAGATGAGTAATTTCCCTTTACTCACTTGGGCTTCAAAAATGGAGCCGATGCGTCGGTTGTAGTGAAAATCTGTGACGGGTTCCGCGATAGGGCGGTAGTCGTTGGGGGTGATGTCGGTAAGATCAAATCCGTGCGCTCCTTTGCAAAGTCGGAACCAGTTCCAATCAGCGTGGTTGGCGGTAGGAAACTCTTTAAAGGCGGGGTGGTCGTCGGTGAGTCGGAGTCCGATGGTTTCTTTGTTTTGCCCAGGGAAAAAGGGAACCGACCAGTAAAGTGGGAACCAGCTTGCTAGTTTGGCCGCTTTCGCTCCACCTAGATGGTTGGCGATGAGTAGGACGTTTTTACCTTGTTCAAGAGCGGGACGCGCTTCGTTTTCCCAGTCCGAGGTGACAAGAAGCTTTGAGGATGTTTGGCTTTTTCGAGGTTCAAGTGGAGGAAATATCCAGAGCTTGTAGGAATTGCTGAGTTGTTTGTTGAGCGAGAGCGTCAACGTAACTTGTTGGGCTTGTTTGATGCTTGAAAAATCAGGGGTGAACTTGCCTAAATCATAGACGGTTCCTGTGGGGACATCAGCTGTTTGAAGTTTTCCCGAAGAAAGAACTTTTCCAGAATCGGTGCTGAGTGTCCAAGTGGGGGTGATTTTTTGAAGTGGTTTTTCGCCGTAATGGTGCGCAAGCGCTGTGATTTGTGGCTTGTCGGACGGTGTGAAAATGTAACCAGGCAACTTGAGAAGAGGAACCGTGGGGGCACAGTATTGACGGAATTCGCTGGGATCGGTGGTTCCTTTTGATTCGTAAAAGGAATCGAGCCATCCGATGAGTGCTTCGCCTTGACCTGAGAAATCTTGCATTCCGAGAAGCTGGAACCCACGGCACGATGGTGTGCGGAGGAAGGATTCAATTTCATCGCGGTAGAGGATTTGGTTGGTGGCACCAGATGCCAATTTAAGCTCCTCGCTTCGGTTGTAGAGACCATTCTTTTTGGCATCTTCTGCCATTTTTTCGAGTCGGTAAGGTTTGAGCGGTCCCGTGTATTTGGGAAGTTCTTTTTTCCAATCGACATAAATGGGCCACTGTCCAATTTCGTGGGCGAGGATTGGCACGCTGGCTCGGGAGTAGTTTTTTTCATAATCCCAGTCGGTCCCAAATTCGACATGTTGGCGGCACCACCCTACGTTAGGAATGTTGTGCGTAGCGTTGAAGTCGCAGAACTCGGTGATGGCACGAGCCGTGGAGGCTGCGTAGAGGTGGCGTGGGTCGTGCGTTTTGGCATCGCGAATCCAAAGTTTAGTTACTTCAAAATTGGACGGTCCGAGCTCGTTTCCGATAGCGAAAAAGATAAACGATGGGTGGTTCCCGTAAAGGTCGATGGTGCGTCGGATTTCAGCTTGGGCAAATTGATCGATGGTGCGGTCGTTGTGACCAACCCCTTTAGGATACCCTTCGGTGTCCATTTCTTTGCGGTTGTTAGGTTTGGTCATCCAGTAGTCGATCCAAATGGGCGCTTCGACTTGAAGATAAATTCCCATTTCATCGGCGGCGGTGAAAGCAGCTTCAGGTGGGCACCACGAGTGGAATCGGGCGTGGTTGAAGTTGTAATCTTTATAAACTTGCCAGATTTTTTTCCATGCTTCTACGGTGACTGGCGGGTGACCGAGCTTGGGGAATACTGCGCACTCTAAGTTGCCTCGCATAAAGGCAGGCTTTCCGTTGATGAGAAGTTGGTTCTTTTGGTTGCTAACTTCACGGAAACCAAATGTTGCCGTTTGAGTATCGATGAGTTTGTTGGCGCTGTCAAAAAGCTCGACGGTTGCGGTGTAGGTTTTGGGTGAAAACTCAGACCAAAGTGTGGGGTTGTTCACTTTAAGGGTGAGTTTGGTTTGTTTTCCGGTAGATTTTTGGGTTGTTGTGGCGTTTTCGATGGATGCTTTAAGGGTGCCATTGAGTTTCCCGTTGACCTCGATGTTGACGGTTCCGTCGTTTTTAGGAAAAACGCGGAGGAGAGAAATGTGTTGCTCTGGGATGGGGTTGAGTTGAATTTTTCCGACGACTCCGTTCCAAGTGGACTGGGTTTGTTGCCCGTAGGCGTGCCCTTTATCTCCGATGGGATGGATCATTCGATTGTCGATTCGGAGAATGAGTTGGTGTTTGCCTGGGGTGAGTTTGCCGAGGTTGTGGTAGTGTGGGGTGTTGAGTGAATCTTGAGGGCTTGAGATTTCTTTTCCGTCGATCCAGACACGGCTTTGCCACATGACACGCTCGAGCATGAGTTGGGTTTCGACGTTTTTCCAATCGGATGGGATGGTGATTTCTCGTGAATAATAGGCGGGGCCTTTGAAGGCCCATTCGCGGATGAGGTGGTATTCAAAAGGTGGAGCTTCGGTGACGTGTGGTCCTTTTTTAGCAAGATCCGTGGTGCCGGGCAGAGCCATGGTGTCATCGAACTTCCAAGTCTCTGCAGGGGACTGGATCATTTGATCTTTGGCATCGAGTTTTAAATTCCACGTGCCGGATAAATCAATACTGTTTGGTTGAGCTAAGATCGGGAGAGCCATGAGTAAAAGTGCTGAGAGCGTTGAGAGGTTCATAGTTTAAAAAATGAAGAGCTTGTATACGAGAAATTATGCATGGTTTCCACTTTGCTAAAATAGAGTATGTTCGGAATGAGATGGACTATTTTACGGTGTTGGGTGGGGCGAGGGGTGTGAAATTTGTTTGTTTTGAAAAACTAGCTTACTTCTATTCTTGTCAGGCTGAGGTTCTCGACTTATCTCTCGGGCATGAGACGTAGAGGAAAAGAAGGTGAAGCCCGCGATAATAAACATGCACGGAGCGCACGGCCTGGTCGGTCGGCAAAGGCTAGACCAGAGGAAGACATTTTTGAGCTGATCGATGGTCAGGAATCTCCGCTGTTATTGATTTTGGACTGCGTGCAAGATCCTCATAACTTAGGTGCGATTTTGCGAACCGCAGATGGGGCAGGGGTTACTTGTGTGATTGCTCCGCGTGATAAATCAGCCGGCATTACAGATACCGTGCGCCGCATTTCTGTGGGGGCTTCGGAGAGCGTTCCCTTTGTTCAAGTTACCAACCTGTCGCGGACGATGAAAAAACTGCAAGAAAAAGGTGTTTGGCTTGTTGGAACGTCTGACGCTGGAGATCGCTCACTTTATGAATCGAATCTCACGGGACCATTGGGGATTGTCATGGGTGCGGAAGGCACGGGAATGCGTCGTCTTACCGAAGAAGGGTGCGATTTTTTGATCAAAATCCCCATGGCGGGGAAAGTGGAATGTTTAAACGTCAGTGTCGCAACTGCTGTTTGTCTCTATGAGGCGGTTCGTCAGAGACAAGCGTAACGAAAAAACGTAACGGAAGCGGTGTTTTCCTTCTTCCGTTACGTTGGAGTTAGAGTGTCTGAGTTTAGATAGAATGGTCGAGGTGGTTTATTCAACCTCAACGATCATGTTGATTTCAACGGATACGTTGAGTGGAAGAGCCGCGGCACCCATTGCGGTGCGGGAGTGGACTCCTTTTTCGCCAAAAATTTCACCGAGAAGATCAGAGCATCCGTTAATGACGGCGGGGTGCTGGTAGAAGTCTGGCTCAGAATTGACAAATCCGCCGACGTTGACGATT
This sequence comes from uncultured Verrucomicrobiales bacterium, assembly GCA_964583225.1. Classification (GTDB taxonomy): domain Bacteria; phylum Verrucomicrobiota; class Verrucomicrobiia; order Verrucomicrobiales; family Akkermansiaceae; genus Oceaniferula. The sequence continues at coordinate 7,061 of CAZOWD010000069.1, forward strand.
TTGACGATTTTATCGAGGCTTCCGATTTCAGCTTTGATAACGGCAAGTCGGTTCAGCGTGATGAGTCGGGCCGCTTCTTGAGCGGTTTCTACGGAGGTGTCCGTGGGGACTTTTCCAAGGTAAGTGTCGTCATCGAGCGGTGGAATGCCTCCCGCGAGAAAGAGCAGGTTGCCCGAGCGAGTGCAGTTGACGTAAGAACCCGCAGGCGCTGGAGCTTCGGGGAGCGTGTAGCCGAGCGATGCAATTTTTTCTTCGATGTTCATGGCGTGTATTATTTCTTTTTGTGAGTGAGAGCGGCAGCCACAAATCCTGAAAAGATTGGATGTGGATGGTTAGGTCGTGATTGGAATTCGGGGTGGAACTGCGCTCCAATGAAAAATGGATGCGTTGGGATTTCTATTACCTCAACAAGCCCTTCGTTGGCTGAGACGGCACTGACCTTAAGCCCTGCAGATTCGAGTTTTTCGAGGTAGGCTGGGTTGAATTCATAGCGGTGACGGTGGCGTTCGCTGATGATGTCTTGTCCGTAAAGTTCGTAAGTTTTGGTGCCTGGCGTTACTTTGGCATCGTTAGCCCCGAGACGCATGGTGGCGCCCATGGTATCGACACCTTTTTGTTCCTCTTGGAGAGAAATAACGGGGTCTGGGGTGTCTTTGTCAAACTCGGTGGAGTTGGCATTGGTGAGGTTGCAGACGTTGCGGGCAAATTCGATGGTGGCGATTTGCATTCCAAGGCAAATTCCAAAGTAGGGGATGTTGTTTTCGCGAGCGTATTGGCAGGTGAGGATTTTCCCTTCGGTTCCTCGATCTCCAAATCCGCCGGGGATGAGAATGCCGTCCACGTTGCTGAGGAGTGCTTCGGCGCCTTCTTTCTCAATCGCTTCGGCATCAACTCGGTCGATTGTGACGCGGGTGTTGTGCGCTGCTCCAGCGTGCGTGAGTGATTCGTAAATGGATTTGTATGCGTCTTGAAGTTCAATGTATTTACCAACGACAGCGATACGGATTTCGTGGGCTGGGTTGATGATGTGATCGACAAAGTTTTGCCATTCTGTGAGGTCGGGCGTTTTTGATTCGATGCCAAGACAATCACAGACCAAGCGGTCGAGTTTGTCGCGGCGGAGGTCGATAGGGCATTCGTAAATCGTGTGATCGACATCGCGGAAGGCGACAACGTTTTTCTGTTCTACGTTACAGAACATGGCGATTTTACGTTTGTTGTCCTCGTCGAGATCGTGTTCGGTGCGGCAGACGATGATGTCTGGTTGGATACCGATTTCGCGGAGTTTCGCGACGGATTGCTGGGTGGGTTTTGTTTTGATTTCTCCCGCCGCTTTGATGAGAGGAAGGAGTGTGACGTGGAGGAAACACACATTTTCACGTCCCACATCCAGAGAAAATTGGCGGAGCGCTTCAAGGAAGAGGTGACCCTCGATATCTCCGACAGTCCCTCCAATTTCCGTGATGATGACATCGGCATCGGAACGCAAGGTGACGTCGTTAATGCGGGCTTTAATTTCATCCGTGCAGTGAGGAATGAACTGGACTGTTTTGCCAAGGTAATCTCCCCGACGCTCTTTTTTGATGACGTTTTCAAAGACCTGCCCAGAGGTGAGGTTGTTGAATCGGGTGAGCGTGCAGTTGGTGAAGCGCTCGTAGTGTCCGAGGTCGAGGTCGGTTTCCGCTCCATCATTAAGCACATACACTTCGCCATGTTGGTAAGGTGACATCGTGCCCGGATCTACGTTGAGGTAGGGGTCGAATTTTTGAAGGATCACAGAAAGCCCGCGGAGCTCAAGGAGCGTTCCGAGTGAGGCAGCGGCGAGTCCTTTCCCGAGAGAGGAAACAACTCCTCCGGTGACAAAGATGTATTTAGTAGGTTGTGGCATGAGGAATGGTAAGTTAAATGGTTAAGCGTTTTTGAGAAGGATAGATTCGATGTGTTGAGCTTGTTCGAGCGTGTCAACGCCGGGTGATTCGTCATCCGTGATGAGCACTTTGATGCGGGCATTGTTTTCAAGCGCCCTGAGTTGTTCGAGAGATTCTGCTAATTCGAGCGGTGATGGCTCCCACGTGACAAATTGTTCAAGGAAATCACGGCGGTAAGCGTAGATTCCTTTGTGGCGGAAAAGTTGGAGGGTGGGGCTTGCCGATCTGCGGTAGGGCAGGGGGCTTCGCGAAAAATACAGAGCGTCTCCATTGCGCGCCATGACGACTTTGACGACGTTGGGGTCATTGACGAGTGTGTCGTCGTCCAGAGGAAGTGGGTTAGCTGCCGTGGCCATGGAGACTCCCGCGTCGGCGTGTAGGGCGTCGGCTAATTCGTCGATCAAGCTGGGGTCGATGAGTGGTTCGTCTCCTTGAATGTTGATAAGATACGTGGCATCGGGAAAAGCGGCGGCGGCTTCGGCAATGCGGTCGGTTCCCGTTGGGTGATCGGGTGAGGTCATCACGGCATCGGCGCCAAAGGATTGAGCTGCGTCAAAGATGCGTGTGTCATCGGTAGCGATGACGATGGCGTCGAGCTTCTGACACTCCTTGCAGCGTTCCCAAACGTGTTGAACAAGCGGTTTTCCCGCGATGATATGAAGCGGTTTTCCGGGGAAGCGAGTGGAGGCCCAGCGTGCTGGGATAATGCCAAGAGTGAGATGTTTTCCAGAGGTAGCCACGATGTGTTAATCTGGAATTGAGTTATGAACGGTTATGCTAAAACGACAAGACTCTTTTTAGGAAAGTTTGAGTTGGTTGTTTTTTTGGGGGAGGATCAGAAGGCATCTGGTCAGATTGAGATTGTTACGAAAAACTAATCAACTGGATCAAGGGTGATTATCGATAGCAAGGCTCTAGCTCTACTCATGCCAACATACCTAAGATTTAAATCATTTGTAGGTAGTTGAAGAGGGGGTAAATCGATTAAAATAACAGCTTCATTTTCCAG
>CAZOWD010000070.1:0-9941 GCA_964583225.1 uncultured Verrucomicrobiales bacterium
AAATAAAAAAACCGAACGCTGCGGGGCAACGTTCGGTTGAAAGATGGGAAGCTAGGATGCTTAGATTTCGACAGACTGGATGGTCTGGAGGATGCGTCCTGCGATCTTGTATGGGTCGCCTTGTGAGTTTGGACGACGATCTTCGAGGTAGCCTTTGTAAGCGTCGTTTTCGACGAATGAGTGAGGCACGCGGATTGATGCTCCACGGTCAGCAACACCCCAAGAGAACTTGTCGATGGACTGAGTCTCGTGAAGGCCGGTGAGGCGCTTGTCGTTGTCGGGACCGTAAACGGCGATGTGCTCTTCGGTGTATTCTTCGAAGGCGTCCATGAGCTTGAGGAAGTATTCTTTTCCGCCAGTCTCACGCATGTATTCTGTGGAGAAGTTAGCGTGCATTCCGGATCCGTTCCAGTCGCCGTTGATTGGCTTACAGTGCCATTCAACATCTACTCCATACTCTTCACAGAGGCGGAGGAGGAGGAAACGAGCAACCCAGATTTCGTCAGCAGCGCGCTTGGAGCCTTTGCCGAAGATTTGGAATTCCCACTGACCTTTAGCAACCTCAGCGTTGATGCCTTCGTGGTTGATTCCTGCGTAGAGGCAGAGGTCCATGTGGAGGTCTGTGATTTCGCGAGCGATGCTGCCGACGTTTTTAAATCCGACGCCACAGTAGTATTCACCTTGTGGTCCAGGATATCCACCTTTAGGGAATCCGAGAGGCACTCCGTCTTTCATGAGGAAGTATTCTTGTTCAAATCCGAACCATGTTCCTGGATCGTCAGGGATGGTGGCGCGAGCGTTGGTTGGGTGAGGAGTTCCGTCAGGAAGCATTACTTCACACATGACGAGGATTCCGTTTTCGCGAGTTCCGTCAGGATAATGTGCTACGGGCTTGAGAACGCAATCGGAGTCTCCGCCTTCGGCTTGTTGAGTGGATGAGCCGTCAAATCCCCAGTTGGGAAGTTGGTCGAGCGTAGGAAATTCGTCGTATTCGCGGACCATGCATTTGGTGCGGAGGTTCTGAACTGGTGAGTAACCGTCCAGCCAGATGTAATCGAGTCTGTATTTAGCCATGATGTTTGTAGTTGATAAGTAGTAGTTGTCTGGATTGTCGCGAGATTTTAGATGTCTGACGACGATGGATGCTGAGCAATTACCGTGCCAAGTTTTCTGAAATTAAACTTTATGAAAGCGTTTCTTTAACGGCGATAGTAATGAGAGTTGTGTCATCCGTGCCATCATTGCTGATGGCGCGAGACATAAGAGCTTGTGCGAGAGCGCTTGTCGAGTCTGGGTTTTTTAAAAATGCAGAATGGATATGTTTTTGCCAGAGCCCGTCGATCAATCCATCACTGCAGATGAGAAATCGGTCGCCAGGATGATAGGGGACGCAGGCGACGTAGGGGTTAACGTGCATATGTCCTCCGCCAATGACCTCGTAGAGTGCAGAGCGGCGAGGGTGCGCGCGAAATTCTCGTTCTGAAATTTCACCTCGCTGCATTTTTCTCCAAGCAAAGGTGTGGTCTTGGGTGAGTTGGATGGTTTCAGAATCGTGATGAAGGTAGATTCTGCTGTCTCCAATGTTGATGATGTAGAGGTTTTCTGGAGTAAACCATGCGAGGGCCAAGGTGGCAGCCATTCCCTTTTTATCGGGATCGCTTGCAGCTTCAGCGTTGATGGCTAAATGGACGGCCTGAGCCGCTTGAGTTAAATGTGAAAGGTAGTCGGGGTAGAAGCCTTCGGCTGCCGTTTTGAAAGTTCTGGGGATGAGTTTGCTGAGAATGTCGAGCAATAGTCGGGAGGCTACATCGCCAGCGTTGCCTCCGCCCATGCCGTCGGAGACAGCAAAAATCAAATCATGAGTGGCGAGAGAGTGTTCGCCTTCTTTGTCGAGAAGTGTAGCTCCGTGAATATCCGAAGCAAAGGCGAGCCATGAGTCGTCATTGATTGGTTTTCGAGAGCCGGAAACGGAATCTGCGGACCACGCTAGCGTGGCAGGGGGGGAGTTTGGGATTTCTGAGGATCCAGGAAGGAATGGATTGGGAGAGGTCATTCGGAAGCGGGCTGAGTGGAATCGGCTTGATCAGCTGGATTGGGAAGTAGAGTCGCTAGTTCGAAGTCGATGATGCAAAATTGACCGGCTTTGGGATCGTAGGTAATGTTGCGCGGTTCGGGGTCATCGTGGCGAACACCGTAGACTTTTTCAAGTTTTGCAAAAAGTGAGTCAGATTTTTTACGGGTGATGTCTGGCACAGGGCTTCCGCAGTTTGTGGTGACGAGGTGGAGTTCGCTTTCATCTGATTCAATGTATTTAGGCACGTAATTGCATCCTCGCTCCTCGAGTGCTTTTAAAATACGGATTTCATTAAGGAATCGTTTTTCTTTATCCGTGCCGCGGAAATATTTATGAACGTGGCCGTAAAAGTCAATTTTTACGAGGGAGCGGATCCCGTCTTTAAGATTTCTCATAGTTAACTCTTAGCACGTTTGGCGGGATGGGCAAATGGGAAGCTGAAAAAAACTTTTTTGTTTTTTGGGTTTAGGCACTTTGGAGGAAATCGTTTTTCTGGATTAGAATTTAAAAAATGAGCGGATTTTTTTGAGAATGCTACCCCGTCCGGCGGTAGCCTCGCGTTCAGTGTCGAGGATTTGAGCGTAGCGAATAAGTCCTACAGCGGTTGTGTATTGAGGATCGCGGAAATTGACATTCACTCCACTGAGGTCGGTTTGTTCGGGCTGTTCAGCTTGGTAAATAGGGATTCCGGGGAACATCTTCTCAGCGAGATCGCAGAAGCCTCTCATTTTGCTAGAACCTCCAGTGATATAAATGCCATCTCCTATTTGGCGTAGAGCATTTTTGGGAAGATGTTCAATCACCAAGCGAAGCGTTTCTTCCAAACGCGCATTGATTATACCGTTGAGTGTTGCGCGTGGGATTTCTTTTTCTTCAAATCCATTTTCGTCTGTGATTTTGACGTTGCCGATGTTGCGGAGCGGATCGCCAGAGGCATCTCCTTCAGATTTTTTGAGCTCTTCAGCTTTTGAAAACGGAATGCGAACTCCGAGGTGGATATCGTTGGTGACGTGATCTCCACCTACGGGAATACATCCAGATGCCGCAATTGCCCCGTTAAGGTAAAGCACGTAATCGGTGGTTCCGCCGCCAATATCGATGACGAGAGCTCCCGAATCTTTGGAGGTCCGATCGAGGGCTACTTGAGCCGTGGCGATGGGGGCGAAGACGACATCATCCACTTCTAACGGAATTTCTCTCACGCATTTGATACTGTTTTGAATGCGGGTTTGGATGCCGTGAACGATGTGGAAATCAACAGCGAGAGACTGGCCCAAAAGTCCAATGGGGGCGATGCTGTGTTCTTGCCCATCGAGGTGGTAATTGCGGATGAAGTTGTGAAGGTAAAGGTGGTTGCCTGGGATGGGGAGGTCTCGAGCAATTTCAGTAGCTTCTTCGATATGACCTGAGTGCACCTCCTCTTCTTCTTCGGGAATGCGGAAGTTGCCTCGGTTGTTTACTCCTGTGATGTGAGAGCCTGTCACAGAGAGGAGAACGCTGCTGATATCGACATCGCAAATGTCTTCGGCTTTGATGAGGGCTTCTTTGATCCCTGCGCGGGCTAGCGGGTAATCTGATATTTCTCCTTTTCTAACACCGGCGCTACGGGTTTCGCCAATCCCTAGGATTTTAAGTGAGCCATCGGTTTTTACTTCTCCAACAACCATGCAGGTCTTGGAGGTTCCTATTTCGAGTCCAACGTAGATTTTTGATTTTGCCATGGGGAGATTTAATTGCGGTTGAGAATGGATTGAATTTCTCGAGTGTGTGGGGAGGTTTTAGCGGGACGGGATTGCGGTTGACGCAAAAGAGGACCTCCCGCAAATTTTACAGGAATGTTTTTTTTCGGAATGAGGTTTACGTGACGAATGATGCGGTGCGTCTTTTGGGAGTGTTTGCAAATGCTGAGAAAATCTTCCAGTTGGCGTTGGTGGTCATACATTCCAAAAATAGCAGCCGTTCCATCATTAGAGAGAGCTTCCATGGAGTAGTTGTTTTTTAGAACAATGCGCTCGGGCATGAATTCGCTCGGGATATTTTTTTCATTGAAGAGGTTGATTAAGTGGAGGGCGCGCAGAGCCTCTTTATGATGCATGAGGTCGCCGTGTTCAAAATCTTTTGCTTTGGCGTGGTTGATGACGATGACGGGGAGGTCTTTGGCGCTTTCCCACAACGCTCCTTCGCAGGGGAAGGTGATGCCTTCTTGGTCGGAGAGAATCCCACCTGGTTTTCTTCCAGGAAATTTGAGATCTTTGCATTTGAGCCAAACAACGGGGACTCGTTCGGTTACATCGATGCAAAGGGTTCCGGGAAGGCGGTGTCTAACGCTACAGTCAACCACCTCAGGGAGGGCTTTGAGTTTTTTCCGAACTTCTTTGGCATTGATGTCGAAGATACTTCCGTTGATGTCGATTCCAGCAACTTGAATTACCCGAGTGTGATTGAGATACCCATTGGTATCGAGTTTGATTTCTTGCAGTTTGTATTTAGGATTGTTGATAAATACTTGCTGCACGCCGAGGTAGCCACCCCAGCCAATACCTCCAAGGAGCGCGAGAATGAGAGCGAATTTAAGAGCTTTGGTAAATCCGCGCATGATTTGAATCATGACGATGCGCGGGGAGCTCACTTTGATGTGAAGTTTTTGAATATCGCTCCCACGGCGCACGTTGCTGAAATCTCGTGATGCGCGGGCTGTTTTTTTTCGGGAGTTAAAGAAGAACATGGGGTGTCTCGTTTCTTTCGGGGTGTTAGGTTCTTTCAGCGAGAGAAAGTTCGGCTATTTTTTTGCAAAGTGGTCCAAATTCATAGCCTGCAACTTTGGCAGACTTGGGAAGAAGGCTGCTTGCTGTCATGCCTGGAATCGTGTTGGCTTCCAAAACATAGGGGGAGCCGTTGGCATCGAGAAGCACATCAACACGCGAATAAATTTCAATACCTAATGATTGGTGGGCGGCGAGCGCAGCTTGCTGGACTTTTTTCGTCGTCTCGGCGTCGAGGTCGGCTGGGCAGTAGTAGTCCGTGCCACCTTCTCCAGTCATCCATGGGTATTTATTTTTCATGTCGTAAAACCCATCGCGTGGGGCGATGTGCACGACGGGGAGCGTTTCGTTGTCTAGAATGCCAACCGTGAGTTCTTTACCTTCAATGTAAGCTTCTACGAGCACTTCGTTGCCGTATTTAGCGGCATCTTCCATGGCTGCGAGAGCGGCAGATTCATCGTGAACGATGTGCACGCCAACGCTAGACCCTTCGCGGGGTGGTTTGATGACGTAGGGAAGTGGGATTTTTGGAAGTTGAACACCCTGAGAGCAATCGACAGTTTCGGAGGCTGGGGTTGGCACGCCGTGCTCGATGAAGCGTTCTTTGCTGGCGAGTTTGTCGAATGCAAGTTCGCTGCTTTTTTTGCCGGCGCCTGTGTAGGGAACTCCGAGTTTTTCGAGCTGCTCTTGGAGTTCGCCATCTTCTCCGAAAGTTCCGTGGATGACATTGAAGCAGAGCCCAGTGCCCTCTGGAAGTTTGAGAGTGTGGCTGGTGACGTCAACGGGAACTGCGTTGAGGCCTTCTGCTAGAAGAGCTTCTAAAACGGCATTTCCAGAGGCGAGCGATACGTCGCGCTCTGAGCCAGGACCTCCCATGAGGACGGCGATGAGTAGAGTGTTATCCATGATGGTTTTGTTGAAATAATGGTTAAAATGAGAGTTCGTCTTCGCCAATGATTTGGACTTCGGTTTCCAGATCGATGTTGCGGGTTTCTTTGGCTTTTTTGCGGATTTGGTCGATGAGTTCGAGGATGTCGGACGCTTTGGCGTGACCTTCGTTGACGATGAAGTTTCCGTGGATGGGGGATACGCGAGCGTTGCCAACCGAGGCGTTTTTCATGCCCAACTCGTCAATGAGTTTGCCTGCAGGAATGCCCTCGGGGTTTTTGAAGGTGCATCCAGCGCTGGCAGCTACGGGTTGGCTACCTTGGCGTTTTTGTTTGGATTCCTCCATGCGCTTCGCAATTTGTTCTGGCGTAGATTTTTCTGCTTGGAATTTGGCTGAAATGGCAAAATTGCGGCGGAATTCTGGGACGTTGCGGTAATGCGTGAGGATTTCCTCGCGTGTGCGTTCGCGGATTTGTCCATCTTCATCGAGAAAGCGGACGCTGATGACTTGGTCAAAGGTTTCGTGGCCCATGGCTCCAGCGTTCATGCGGAGCCCGCCACCTACGTTTCCTGGAATCCCTTCCATCCATTCCAGCCCCGTGAGGTTGTGGGCGGCGGCGAGGTTGGCTACTTTTTTGAATCGAGCCCCTGCTCCTGCAGTGATAACGTCTCCTTCGACTGTGACTTCTGAAAGTTCTCCGCCGTTGGGGTGAATGACGGCGCCGCGGATACCTCCATCCCGAACGAGCAAGTTAGAGCCTCGGCCTATAATCCTTTGGGGGATTCCTCTATCGCGGCAGTAGCTTACAACGCAAGCAAAGGCTTCAGCGGTGTGGGGTTCGATCCAAAATTGAGCCGGTCCACCACAAAGCATGGTGGTGTGATGATCCATCGGTTCGTAAAGTTTGGCGTCGAGTTCGTCGGGGTGCCCGTGGCGACAGTTTCGCAGCATTTCTTCGAGCACGGTGACATCGCGGGTGATTTTACTTCCGATCGTGTGGACGTTTCCTGCGCCGAGAGTGAGGAGTAAATCGCCTTCTCTCAAAAAGTTACCTACACGATAGTGCGCCGAGGGGATTTCTCCAACAACTTCGGCTTGTGTGTCGCCGTTGGCTTTAATGGCATCCACGATGGTTTGAGCGGAGATTCCCTCGATAGGAAGCTCGCTGGCGGGGTAGATGTCCGTGACAAAAACGTGATCGGCAGCCTGGAGCGCGATGCCGAAGTCGTTAGCTAGTTTTTGGGTGCGGCTATACCGGTGGGGTTGGAAAACAACGACGAGTCGTTTGGGTTTGAGCGAGCGGGCGGTTTGAAGTGTCGCAGCAACTTCCGTGGGGTGGTGCCCGTAGTCGTCAACGATGCGGAGTCCAGGGGTGAGAAGCTTGGTTTCAAATCGGCGCTTGGCTCCAGCAAAGGTAGCGAGCGCGCGGGAGGTGATTTGAAAATCAACACCAGCTATGTCTGCCACTGCGATGGCCGCCAAGGCGTTAAGCACGTTGTGTTTGCCGGGGATGCCTAGCTCGACCCGACCGAGAAAGTCTCCGTGTTTGATGACGTCAAAGGTGATGATGCCTCCCATTTCGCTGATGTCGCTAGCAACAAAATCGGCATTTTCTAATCCATAGGAAACGGCACCTTCTCGAGAGGCGCAGAGTTCGCTTGCGACGGGGCAGCCCGCAAAATAAATTTTTTTGCCGTTTGTTTGGTCGAGGAGTTGGGAGAAAACTTCTTTGATGTGATTGATGTCGCGGTAAAAATCGAGGTGTTCTTCTTCCACGTTGAGAACGACTGCGTGCTCGGGGTGGTAGCCTGCGAGTGTTCCGTCGCTTTCGTCGCCCTCGGCGATCATGAGTTCGGAATCTTCTTCCCAATGCGCATTGGTTCCTAGGACGGGAATCTCAGCCCCAACGTAATGGCAAGGCATGGTGCCACTCCTTCTAAGAATGTGTGCACACATGGCCGAGGTTGTTGTTTTTCCATGGGTTCCAGAGATGATAACTCCTTTGCGGGTGTGTAAAATGGCAGCTAAGCAATCGGCTCGGCGGATGCACGGGATGTTTTGGGCGCGCGCTTCGGCACGAGCGATGTTGTCTTCGCGAATCGCAGAGGAATAAACGATGACGTCCGCTCCGTGCACTTCATCCGCGTGGTGTGGGCTGGAAAACTTGAGCCCAAGCCCCTGCATGCGGGTGGTTTCAGAGGTTGTAACGCAGTCGGATCCGCTCACTTTATGACCCATTCCTAGCAAAAGAAGAGCTAGGCCGCTCATTCCAGATCCCGCCACCCCAATGAGATGGATGGAGAGAGGGGTGTTGCGGTTTGTGAGGCGTTGGCTGAGGTCGTTGATATTCATAGTTTTTGGGAAAGTTTGGATGTTAGAATGGTCTAAACGGCGGTAGGCTGCGCGTTGGTTATAACGTTGCAAATTTGAGTAGCAGCATCTTTTACTGCAAGTGATTCGCTTTGAGTTGCCATCTTTTGTCTGAGTGATTCGTCGTTTAAAATTCGGGTGAGATCATCGATGAGCGTTTGGGTGTCGAGGTCGGATTCTTGTCTCAGGAGCGCGGCGCCAGCTTGTTCGAATACGCGGGCATTAAAGGTTTGGTGGTCGTCTGCGGCGTAAGGGTAGGGGACCAAAATAGAGGGCATGCCAACGTAGGAAAGTTCGGTCATGCTGGATGCTCCCGCCCGGCAAATTGCAAGATCGCAGGCGGCGTAAGCGGATGCCATATCGTTGCAAAAGGAAAGAACTTGGTAGCCTTCGATGTTTTTAGCCAGCTCGCTAACGCGGTCGAAGTCGCTTGCTCCTGTGATGTGAAGAAAACGAACCGTTAGGGATGTTTTTTGAAGTTCTTTGGCTGCTTCGACTACGAGGGAATTTAGGCGTTTTGCACCTTGGCTTCCGCCCATGACTAAGATGGCTTTACCGTCTGAAGGTAGATTTAATGTGGCACGCGCACGATCTTGGCGAATGGGGACGGAGAGTTCTTTTCGCACGGGGGTGCCCGTGACGATTACTTTTTCTGATTGGAAATAAGGGCTGGCTGCTTGGAGGCCGAGAAGAACTTTGGTGCACCAGCGGGCGGTGAGTCGGTTGGCTTTGCCTGGGAGCGCGTTAGAGTCGTGGACGTAAGTGGTTAATCCTAGTGTTTTTCCTGCAAAAATCGGAGGTAGTGAGGTGAATCCGCCCATGCCGAGCACGACATCACATTTGTGTTCTTTGAGGATTTGTTTGGATTGGTGGATCGATTTTCTGAGTCGGTTCAGAAATGGGAGCATTTTTAAGGAGAATGTGGCGGGCTTGGCGATAGCGGGAACCGTTATAAACTGAAGTGTGCCGTATTTTTTTGAGGCTTGCGCGTCAATTTTTTTTTCTGAAATCAGCAGCAAAACCTTGTGCCCTTGTTTCTCAAGTTCTTCGGCGACAGCAATCCCTGGAAACAAATGACCTCCAGTGCCTCCGCAAGCAATTAACACATTCATCTTTTTTTGATATATCTTGATTTTGCGATCCTAGTTCCCCGCGAAAAAATCTCGCCACCGCATAGTAAATGAAAGAAGGGAAGGCTTCAATCTTTAATCTTCGTTAAATGCTGTAGAAAGTTGAAGATTTTGAAAGGTTGATGATCTCTTTTGAGAAAAAGATAAAAATGAAGGTAAAAAAATGATTTGAAATGTAAGGAATGCGTGTAGAGTGTTTTTGAATTTAGTTGCCTTTTTATTCTGAAAAGGTGGCGAGAGAACCATATATAAATACGATTATGAGAACGACTAAGATGTTGCTAGCAGGTGTGACCGCTGCGTGTGTGTTGACGATGCCCGCTTTTGCGAAAAAGGGGGATGATCAAAAAGGAAATAACGCTGATAAGGTAGAGAAAGCGGAGAAGAAAGCCAAAAAAGGAAAGAAAAAAGGCTTAATGGCAGGTCTCAGCAAGGAGGAAAAAGAGGCGTTGATTAAGCGTTTTGATACGGATAAAGATGGGAAGCTAAGTGGTCCTGAGCGCAAAGAAGCCAAGAAAACGCTGAAGAAAGAAGCGAAAAAGAAGGATGGTAAAAAAGGCAAGAACGCCAAAAAAGCGAAGAATGGTAAAAAGGGAAAGAAGGGCAAAAAAAAGGATGCTAAGTAATTTCCGTTTTTAAGTTTCGCTTCATCGCAAAACGATAAAATCATAAACCCATTGGTGAATCTTTTAAGGGATTCGCTAGTGGGTTTTTCT
>CAZOWD010000071.1:0-9707 GCA_964583225.1 uncultured Verrucomicrobiales bacterium
GTCTATGCCCGGTTTTTTCCTAGCGGAAGAAACCGGGCTTTCTTTGTGTTGGGGGAGTGGAAAGTTCTCCAAGATGTAAAAACGCTCTTTTTTCGGGGATATTGCTTGCAGTTTGTTTGATCCCGCTTACTTGGTGTTTCTATGTCTTTTCAATCACTAGGTCTCCATAAGCGAATCCTTCAAGCTGTTGATGATGCTGGCTATTCGAAGCCTACACCGATTCAGGCAAAAACGATTCCCGTTATCCTTAAAGGTAGCGATGTGATTGGTTTGGCTCAGACGGGAACGGGAAAAACGGCAGCATTTGTTTTACCCTTACTTTCTCAGCTTTGCCAGAAGAGTCACGATCAGTCTGAACGCGGGGCCCGTGTGTTGATCATTGCTCCAACGCGTGAGTTGGTGGCGCAAATCAATCAGAGCATCCGAACGTATGGAAAATACACCAACCTTAGGACTGCTGTAGTCGTTGGTGGCGCGAGTGAAAGCCATCAGATTGAAAAATTGGCAAGCGGAGTGGATATTGTGATTGCAACTCCTGGGCGTCTGCTCGCTTTGATGGAAGCTGGCCACTGTCAGTTTGGAAAATTAACCCATCTTATTTTAGATGAAGCGGATCGGATGTTGGATATGGGGTTTATTCCAGATGTTTTAACGATTCTTTCTCAGTTGCCTAAGCGTCGTCACAGCCTGATGTTTTCCGCAACTTTCCCAGAGCAGGTGCAAATTTTATCGAAAAAAATGCTCAATCGCCCTGTGATGATTGAGGTTGGAGGCAATAACCCAGCAGCCACCGTAGAGCAGTTCCTTTATCCGGTGGAAGACCATTTGAAGGCCGAACTGCTACTGGAGCTTTTGGAGGATCACCATATTTTTTCTGCTATTGTGTTTGTTCGCACGAAGGAAGACGTGGATACGTTGACAAAAACGCTTAAGATGGATGGCATTTCAGCGGAGGCTATTCATAGTGACCGATCCCAAAACCATCGCTATCGGGCGTTGAGAGATTTTAAAGCAAATAAGATCCGGGTGTTGGTTGCAACTGATATTGCGGCGCGTGGCTTGGATATCCCAGACGTCACTCATGTGATTAACTATGATTTTCCCGAGCAGAGCGACGATTACATTCACCGCATTGGGCGCACGGGTCGCGCGGGCTCGAAAGGGTGTGCGTTGACATTTCTTACTGAGAGAAATGTTGAAAAACTCAAAAAACTGGAGCGTCAGATTGGGCGCACCTTACCCAAAAGATATGTGGACGGTTTTGACTATAACGTTCCAGCTCCCGAAGAGGAGGTCGAGGAGCATCGCTTTAGTGGAAAACCTAAACCAAAGCCTAAGCGACATTCCTCAGATCGATTTGAACGATCACCCCGCCAAATGGCTCGAAAAGTAGGAAAGAAAGCAGGAAAAAAATCCGCAAGAAAGCGTGGGGGAAAAGTGGGACAAAAGCCTGCTGGAAATCGTAAGCGTTCTGGTAGCCGTAAAAGGAGGTAATTGAGAAGGCGTAAAAAAACCAGGAAGAGGAGAACTCAACCTGGTTTTTTTGGGATTTATTGGGAAGTTTTTTCTGCTGGTGAATTAATTGATAATTTTGAAGTTACGACCAGAGCGTGTATTTTTGTTGCTGGAGTCTTTTGTTGTGATGAGAAGAGTTCCAGGCTTCAAGAGAGGTTTGATTTTTTTGGAAAACTCATGAGGAATATACAGGTCTGAACGCAGATTTGATACTGAATCTCCAGGGGCAGATTGATCGGTGATGCTGAGAACGGTCCAAGCGTGATTTCCGTTGGCTTCTTTTCCTGCGAGCATCATGAATACTCCTTCTGCTGGTTTGGCTCCTGGGCGGATACCGATAGGAGTTTGGCCAATTTGGATGCCATTGCGCCAGACATACATGGTTTTGTCAGCATAACTGATGAGGAGGCTGAATGGGCCTGTGCGACTTTTGCTGGGGTTCCATACGACTTTCCCCTCGGGGTTGGGAATCGCACGTTCTGTGGCAGGAGCTTTGCTGGCAAGTAGAATGCTTGCAGGTTTTTTCGTTTTTGTGGGACGAGTATGTGCCTTTGTAATGACGACTGTGGCACCGTGGTGTAAGGTTCCGTAGAGTTTTTTAGAAAATCCATATGGGAGGCGGATACACCCGTGAGAGGCTGGGTAGCCAGGAAGGTAGCCCGCGTGCATGGCGATGCCACCCCATGTGAGGCGTTGCATGTAAGGCATGGGAGCATCGTTATAAAGGCTGGAACGGTGGTCTGCATCTCGCTGGAGGATGGTAAAAACGCCAGTGGGTGTGCTGTGTCCTGGTTTTCCTGTGCTTACTGTGGAGCGGGCAATTTGAACACCGTTTCGGTAAACGTAAGCCATTTGGTCATCGAGGCTGACAACCATGAGCACTGGGCCTGAAGGGGAGTTTTCAGGATGCCACTCGTATTGTCCAGGCGCTAACTTGGTTTGAGGTGTGTCGGTGGGTGTGCAGGATGAGAGCGAGAAGATTGAGATTGCGGATAACGCAAGCGCTGCGATTTGGCAGAGTCGTTTTGTAGGTGCTAGCATGGAGAAGAGGTTGTGAAATTTTTAACAGTTGGACAAGCATTTGTTGTGTTTTTTCGAGTGATGGAGTTCAGAGGCTCTGCGCGTTCGAGCATCGTCAATCTCACTTGCAATTTTTTGCATTCGGCATAGCTTGCGTTTCTATGATTCGGAGATTGATTCCTCACCTTTTGATTTTTTTAGTTTTGCTGGCACTTTCTTTTCCCGCATCAGCGCAGACATACCGTCCGAGTCGAGAAAGGCCACCAGTCGTTACCCGCGAGTTTCGGGCGGCTTGGGTGGCGAGCGTTTACAATATCGATTGGCCAAGTCGAAAAGGCCTTTCTGCGGCAGCTCAGCAGGCTGAAATGCGTAAGTTGTTGGATCAGGCGGCTCGGTTAAATTTGAATGCTATTTTGTTTCAAGTGCGTCCGAATGCAGATGCGCTTTATAAGTCAAACATGGAACCTTGGAGCCATTGGTTGACGGGAACGATGGGGCGTTCGCCTGGTTATGACCCCTTGGCGTATTGTATTTCTCAAGCGCACGCTCGCGGAATTGAGGTGCACGCTTGGTTTAATCCGTTCCGCGCCTTAACCAATGTGAAGGTTCCTGCGTCTAAAAGTCACGTGACGCGGAGTCATCCATCGGCCGTTAAACAATTCAAAACATATAAATGGTTGGATCCTTCTTCGAGTTTTGCGCGGAAGCGCGCTCTTGCAGTGATCGCTGACGTGACGCGTCGTTATGATGTGGATGGAATCCATATCGATGACTATTTTTATCCGTATCCAGACCTGAACAGTAAGGGGGGAGTGAAGCGCCAGTTTCCCGATGGAAAAACTCCTTCTCAACGCCGAGCCTACGTGGATGGTTTTGTGCATGATATGTATAAAACGGTAAAAAAAATAAAACCGTGGGTTCGGGTTGGAATTAGCCCATTTGGTATTTGGAAGCCTGGGGTGCCCGCTGGGACGACGGCTTCGATTAACTCGTATGAGCATTTAGCGGCAGATTCTAGGAAATGGCTTCAAAAAGGGTGGTGCGACTACATGAGCCCGCAGCTGTATTGGCGAGTGGCTGGACCACAGGGGTATACAAAATTGTTGTCGTGGTGGCGCTCTCAGGGATCGCGTCCCGTTTGGCCTGGGATTGCAACGGCTCGGATTAAAAGTAGTGAGGATCCAGGGCGCCCTGCGTCTGAGATTGTAAATCAGGTGTCTCTTTCACGGACGGTTGGTAGAAACTATGTGGGGCAGGTTCATTGGAGTATGAAATCTTTGATGCAAAACCGAGGTGGGATATCAACGGCTTTAAAAAAAGGTGCTTACCGCTACCCCGCTCTCGTGCCACCAATGCCTTGGATCAGTCAAAAAGCTCCAGCCCAACCTAGCGTTCAAGCATCTCGATCGGGGAAAGGTGTGTTGGTTCGCTGGTCTCGAGTAAAAGGTGCGCGAAAGTATGCCTTGCAGGCCCGTTATGGAAAACGCTGGTATACGGTGCGCATTTTGCCCGCTTCATCGACATCGGTTGTCTTAAATGGATCGCCAGATGCCATTGCGCTGAGTGCGGTGGATAGCTACGGCACGACGAGTCGGGCGAGCGTTCTCAGTAAATAAAGCAAGCGACTCCTCTGGAGGCGGGAGGTGTTTTTTGTGTTCAAAAAAAATTGAACTGTCGTTTTTTTGAGCTTACGATGCCCCGCATGAGCGCGCATGAGACATCATTAAGTAGCATACAAGCTATTGATGAGCGTATGATCTCATTTTTTCATGATGGCGCAAAAATGTTAGGTTTGCCTAAATCGGTTGGGGAGATCTTTGGGCTGCTCTATGCGTCGCCAACGCCCTTGACGATGCTTGATATTGCGCAGCGGCTTCAGATCAGTAAGGGGTCGGTGAGCCAAGGGCTTAAAATGTTGAGAACGCTGGGGGCGGTGCGTGAGGTGGATTATGAAGACGATCGCAAAACTTATTTCCAAGCGGATGTAGAGCTTAAACAGATTGTTAGTGGTTTTATTCGTGAAGAAATCCGTCCTCATTTGCAAAGTGGCCAAAGTAAGCTAGAATCTCTCGGCAAAGAACTCGAATTGATCGATGACCCTCAGTTACGAAAGTTTTATGAAGAGAGAATTGAGCGGCTTGGTCGCTGGGCTAAGAAGATGAGCCTTGTTTTGCCGATCCTTCAGAAGTTTTTAGGAAAATAACGCACCTTTGGGTGCTTAACAAAAAGATGAATCCAACTCCTCCAGTAGAAGATAAAGTCCCCGCTTGGTATTGTGTGCGAACGCAGACAAAACGCGAACATTTAGCGGCCAAGAGCCTGCGTCAGCTTGATGGCGTGGAGGTTTTTTGTCCTAGGATGCGTTATAAAAAAGCAACGCGCCGAGGAAAGGTTTGGTGGGTTGAGGCCATGTTTCCAGGGTATATTTTTGCTCGGTTTATTTTTTCGGAAATGGAGCGTGCCGTTATTCATACCCACGGAGTGATGATGTTGCTCAAGTTTGGGACTCGGGTTCCTGCGATAGCGGACGAGTTTATCGAAGATTTACACACTCTGATTCAAACTCAAGAAAGTGAAGATGATGAGATGCTTACGCTCCAGCCCGTGGTGAAGTTGGGAGATAAGCTTGAATTTGCTAACGGGGCCATGCAGGGCATGGAAGGTGAGGTTGTTGAAGTGTTGCCAGGGAGCGAACGCGTGGTGATGTTGATTGATTTTTTAGGAGGCACTCAACGCGTAGAAACCGACATTTACTCTCTGTTGCTTCCTGAAAAACCGATCCCCAATTCAGAGGTTTAGCTCGTTGGGGAGGATGATGCAATTTCGGGAACCAGAGCAAAGAGATCTCGGGGATGCTGAAGCATGAAATCGGGGTGTTCGGATTCCAGAGACTCTGGTGAGTTGAACCCCCAAGCGACGGCAGCGATGGGAAAACCCGCTTTTTTGGAAGCGTGGATGTCTCGGATTTCGTCGCCAATGTAGAGCGCTTTCTCTTTTTCTATGCGATACGTTTTTTGAATATTGCGCAAATGCCGAGCCTTTCCCGTTAATTTTGAAGTGGAAGACACAAAAGTGAAGACGTTTTCCAAGGCGTGAGTTTTAAGAAAAAGGTTTACGTTTTCTACGGAGTTTGAAGTTAAAATACCAAAGTGTTCCGTGTGTTTTCTGAGCTCTGGGAGCACTTCGGCCATTCCTGAAATGAGAGGAAGCGTGGAAATGTTCTTTTTGAGCATTCGGGTGGCTTGAAACAGAATTTTAGGTAATCGGTGTTTTGAGATGCCAAGGTGATCGAGCAGTTGCCCCAGACTGAGATGCCGTAACTCGGGGAGTTCTTCGGCAAGAACGGGGTTCAACGCATATTTTTCAGCAAGGATGTTGTAAATTTTGATACTCTCTTCGAGCGTATCCGCAATCGTCCCGTCGAAATCAAAGATGAGAGCATTGTATTTCATGAGTGGGATGATATTGCTCGAAGAGAGGTGTAAACTGAAGCTTTTTTTAGAAGACTCCCAGAAAAACGAACTTTCTTAGGAGGTTGTTTTTGGATCAGAGGTGCACAATTTCGCCTGTTCGGAAAGATTCGTCCGCAGCAGCGACAATTTTCATGGAGTTGATGGCGTCGCCCATGTGATCGCTGAGGTCGATATTTTTTTGAATTGCTTCTAAAAAATATAATTGCTCGCGGTGGCAGAGTTCATCGTGATCGGGTTCGTCACCTGTTTCTGTCCACGTGTCGCTTTTTACAAACTGGTTGTTGGCGTCGAGTTCGGAAAAGTGGCGACGAAGCGTGTTGGTTTTGGTATGGGCATCAACTTCGGCGGATGCTCCTTCGTTTGCCGCTTCTTTGGCTTCGATGGTGACACATCCTTTGGGACCAACGACATCTTTGACGAAAAAGGCGGTTTCCGACATCATGGGACCCCAGCCAGCTTCATACCAACCTACGGATCCGTCTTCAAAAGTGACTTGGAGTTGCCCGTAGTTGATTTTTCCTTCGGGAAGTTCATCGCTGAGGCGTGCTCCGATTCCTGAAACGCGGATGGGCTTGGAGCGAGTCATTTGGCACATGACATCGACGTAGTGCACGCCACAGTCCACAATTGGGGAAATGGACGCCATGAGGTTTTTATGGGTTTCCCAGTTGTCGCCAAACGATTGCTGGTTGAGGTTCATGCGCATGACGAGCGGTTTGCCTAGCTCGTGTGACATGGAGATGAATTTTTGCCAGCTCGGGTGGTGGCGGAGGATGTAGCCGATGACGAGTTTGCGATTGTTCGCTTTGGCTGCCGCGACAATTTTTTCGGCTTCCTCTACGGTTTCCGCCAATGGTTTTTCGATAAATACATCGCATCCAGCTTCGAGCGCGGCGATTGCGTAGGCCGCGTGGGTATCTGGGTAGGTAGAAATAGAAACGGCATCGGGCTTGGTTTCTTTGAGAGCTTGGAGGTAGTCGCCAAAGAGAGCGTAGTTTCCACCGAGTTCCTCGTTGAGTTTTTCGCGCGATTTTTCGGAACGAGTGCAGATGCCTACGATGTTAAATTCGGGGATGTTGTGGTAGGCTAGGGCGTGAGAACGTCCCATGTGGCCAGCTCCAGCGCAGAGAATATTGATGGGTTGTGTGGTCATGATTGGATGAGGATGTAGAGGTGAAAGGTGGTTGAGTTTGTCGATTTAGATGGCGCTTTCTTCATCGGGTGAGATTGCTTTTGAGACAGTTTCAGCGTCTGTCTCTTGATCTACCTTATCCCAGAAAAAGAGGGCGAAGACTACAAAAATGATGGCCGCCATGCCGGCTGGATAGATCCAGTAGTTCTGCCACTCTGTCATTTTTTCAGCAAGAGATCCTACACCTGTGGGAAGCACGCCATATTGTCCCATGGTGCTGGGAAGCGAGATGTCGGTGAAGGGGAGTTTGCCTGAAAATGCCATGCGGTAGCCAAAGAGCATTCCGACTCCCTGAGTGAGAAATACGAGTAGGGACTGAGCCTGCCCCCGCACTTCGAGAGGAGCCTTTTTGTCCGTGTAGATAAATCCAGTAACAAAGAAAAAATCATAACAGATCCCGTGAAGTAGAATACCTAAGAGTAACATCCAGGTTACTTGATCGGGGGCTCCCATGGCAAATAAAGCGTAGCGTAGCACCCAAGCTCCCATACCGATGAGAAGCATGATTTTTACTCCTAACTTGCGGAAGAAAAAGGGAATGAGCAGCATGAAGACGATTTCGGACATTTGCCCTAAGCTCATAGCAGCGGCGATGGATTTTACTCCCGCCGCTTCTAAATAACTTGCCGTTTGTCCGTAATAATAGGCGAGCGGGATACAAATGAGCGTTGAGCAGATGGCAAAAATAGCGAATGGTGGATTTTTTAATAATTTAAAAGCATCTCTCATTAAAAGCGCACCCAAGTCTACCGGCTTGCCTTTGGCGGGAGGTGGTGTGTTGGGGAGCGTGAAGCTGTAAATCCCCAAAGTGAAGCTGGCGGCAGCGCCTAACCAGAAAATGTTGAGTGAGTCGGACCAGCCAATGAGCCCAACTAATAATCCTGCTGCGATCCAGCCGATGGTGCCCCAAACTCGAGTTTTGGGAAATTTCTCTTGGGGGAGGTTGGTGAACGTGATGGTGTTTCCCAATCCTAAAGTTGGCATGAAGCAGAGCATGTAGGCAATCATTAACCAGACGAGCAATTCGCCGCTTTGGGCGCCTTGGGATGCGACGGTGGCGATGGCGCACATGATGGCTCCAGCGAGTAGCATCAAAACGCCCATGACTTTTTCTGAGGAGAAAAGTCGATCCGCGATGAGTCCGAGAAAGAGGGGTGTGATAATGGCTGCAATAGGAGCACTTTCAAAAGCTGCTCCTTTAAAGGCTGACAGACCGTGTTTATCCATCGTGAGCCCCAATGTAACAAACCACGTTCCCCAAGCGAAGAACTGGAGGAACATCATCACGGAGAGGCGTAGGCAATGATTCGAGGAGGATAAAGGCTTGGATGCTGTGCTCATGAGGGATTGCAGTAGGTTGAAAAGTGAGAAATAAAGAGGGAGTTCAAGGTGAATACGTCGCGTAGGGGTGTTTTTTTTCAGGGCGTTTCACAAAAAATCTCAGCCCTTCCGAAGACGAGCTGAGATAAAAAGTGAGAAGGGGGGAGTTGGCGTGACGTTAGCGGAGTCCGACAGCTTTGCGGACGCGGTCGAGCACGATGTTGGCTTCGGCTCGGGCTTTTTGCGCTCCTTGGGCGATGACTTGGTTGACGTAATCCAAGTTTTTTTCGAGTTCTTCGCGTTTTTCGCGCACTTCGGCAAAATATTCCCAGTAGGCATCAAAGAGACGCTGTTTGAAATCTCCATAGCCAAAACCGCCAGCTTGGTGGTCGGCGATCATTTGATCGACTTGTTCATCGGATGCAAAAAGTTTGTAGAGCGCAATGATGTTTGAGTTGTCTGTTGGTTTGGGATCTTCGACGGGAGTGGAATCCGTGACAATGCGCATGATGGATTTGCGGAGTGCTTTTTTGCCTCCGGTGAGTGGGATGGTGTTTCCGTAGCTTTTGCTCATTTTTTGTCCATCGAGACCAGGAACAACGGCCGTTCCGTCTTTGATCATTGCCTCGGGGACAACAACGGTGCCTTCACCATAGCGATCGTTGATTTTTCCCGCGAGGTCACGGGTGACTTCGAGGTGTTGCTTTTGGTCTTTTCCTACGGGAACAAGCTCGGCATCGTAGAGTAAAATATCTGCTGCCATCAATGCTGGGTAAGCAAAAAGAGCATGGTTGGCTTGAATGCCCTTGGCGATTTTGTCTTTGTAAGAGTGACAGCGCTCGAGGAGACCCATGGGGCATACTGTGGATAAAATCCAAGCCAGTTCGTTGACTTCTGGAATGTCACTTTGCCGGAAAATCGTGGCTTTTTCGGGGTCGAGACCGCAGGCGAGAAAGTCGATAGCAAGGTCTTGGACGTTGGCCCGGAGCGTGGCTGCGTCGCCCGTGCTTGTCATCGCGTGGTAGTCGGCGATGAAATAAAATGCCTCCCCTTTATCCTGAAGGTCAACGGCAGGCTGCATGGCGCCAAAGTAGTTGCCAATATGAAGTTTTCCGCTGGGTTGAAGTCCTGTAAGAATGCGCATGCGGGCTATTTAAGAAAATAGGGAAAAGAAGCAATCCTAAAAC
>CAZOWD010000072.1:0-9649 GCA_964583225.1 uncultured Verrucomicrobiales bacterium
TTCCTCTTTTGTTCACGGGATTTGTTCAACTGCTCTCCGCAGCTCAGAAGCCCAATGTCGTTTTGATCTACACGGATGACTTGGGCTACGGTGACCTCTCGTGTTATGGAGCGACGGCTATTCAAACTCCCCATATCGATCAATTGGCGACGGGCGGGTTGCGGTTTACAGATGCTTATGCTGCAGCCTCTACGTGCACGCCGTCGCGCTACTCTTTACTCACAGGTCACCTTCCATTCCGTAAAAAAGGAACTGGGATATTGCCGGGCGACGCTCATCTTATCATCAACCCGAAAAAACAAACGCTTCCGTCCATGTTTCAAGCGGCTGGTTACACCACAGCTTGTATAGGCAAGTGGCATCTTGGGTTAGGCGATGCTAAAGATGGAGCTATCGACTGGAATAAAAAAATATCTCCAGGTCCTAACGAGGTAGGATTTGATTACTCTTGGATTCTTCCCGCGACAAATGACCGCGTTCCTTGTGTGTATTTGGAAAATGGAAGGGTGGCCAACCTCGATCCCAAGGATCCTCTCTTTGTGGATTATCACAAAAAAATAGGCAATGACCCGACCGTGTTAGATTCACCTGAAAAAGTGAAAGTGGATACTGCGAAAGGCGACCACCACAAGGGAACGATCCACGGACAAGTTGGCCGTATTGGTTATATGTCAGGCGGTCATTCTGCCCGTTGGAATGATGAAACGATGGCGGATACGCTCATTGCAAAGGCTGGAGCATTTATTGAAAAAAATAAATCGCGTCCGTTTTTCCTCTATCTGGCGACTGTGGATGTCCATGCGCCTCGACTTTTTCACCCTCGGTTTGCAGGGAAAAGTAAACTCGGTCCGCGCGGTGATATGACGCTTCAACTGGATGATTCCGTAGGCTCTCTCATCAAAATTCTGGAAAAAAACAAACTTCTTGAAAACACATTAATCATTTTTTCCAGCGATAATGGCCCCATGATTGAAGATGCTTATTTCGATGGTTCACTGGCAGCGGCGAAAAAACTTAACTTTAATCCAGCGGGACCACTTCGCGGCACGAAATACAGTGTTTTTGAAGGAGGGCTTCGCGTTCCGATGATTGCCTACTGGAAAGGTCACATCACTCCGGGTGTGAGCCATGCTATTCTTGGTCAGGTCGATTTTTTGGCCAGCTTCGCCGCCCTTGTCGGTCAGTCTGTAGCAGAACCTGATATTTCCGATTCAGAAAACCACCTTTCAGCACTTCTTGGAAAATCTCCCACAGCTCGAACGACGTTGTATTATGGGTTGCGTGGGCGATTGATCCGTCAAGGTGATTGGAAGCTTATCAACGGCAAGCATCCTCAACTTTATAACCTTAAAACTGATATTGGCGAAAAGCATAACCTTGCCCAAAAACACCCTGAACGTGTTAAGTCGCTCCAAAGATTGCTCAAACAAGAAATTCAGCGCTACCATCTTCAATAAAGTGGGAGAAGATGAAAGTCTTTGATATTTAAGCTGGTTGTTTAAGGGGAGGTCGGTATTGAATATAGCTTCCAAAACATTTGGATAAATTGAGATGATTGAGCATGCCGATAAAATCTTTGAGTCGCTTAAAAAAGAAGCTTCTGATGCCTTTGAGAAGGAGTTTGGGGTGACCCCATTTTTACTAGCATCGGCACCTTCTCGGGTGAATTTGATTGGAGAGCATATCGATTATTGTGATGGTTTTGTGTTGCCCATGGCCATTAACCGGCACGTGGTGATTGCTGCCGCTCCGAATGGTATGTCTCAGGCGAATGTGGTTTCTACTTTATACCCTGATAAACCAGCGACGGTGGTGTTAGATGAACCTCCCGTTGGGGGAGTTCCTAGATGGGCGAATTATATCCGCGGTGTGGCTGATGGATTCCGCTTGAAAGATTTGTGGCCCGTTCCTGGATTTGATGCCGTGGTGCATTCCAATATCCCGTTGGGGGCGGGACTTTCTAGCTCCGCTGCATTCGAGGTGGCGGTGGCGACCTTGATCGAAGGGATGTTGGGTATTGAGATTAAACGTAAAAATAAAGCGCTACTTTGCCAGCGAGCCGAACAGAAATTTGCCGGTGTGCCATGCGGTATCATGGATCAGTTTTCTTCGGTTTTTGCCGAGGAGGATCATGTGGTTTTGATCGATTGTCGCTCCGAGCAAGCGCAGACGATTCCGCTGATGGATACCACGGTGGAGGTGATTATCGCCGATACTAAAATCCAGCATGAACTGAGCGATGGCAGTTACGCAAACCGGAGAAAACAAACGGAGATTGCTCTGTTGAGGTTGGGAAAAGATTCTTGGCGGGATGTAACGATGGACGATTTGATGGCTGCTAAAGGGGAAATGAGTGAGCTTGTTTTTCGTCGGGCGCGGCACGTCGTTACGGAAATAGATAGAACACAACAGGCGGCTATGGCGATTGCTCGGGGAAAAATGGACGTGGCTGGTGGCTTAATGCAAGCTAGCCATATCTCGCTCCGAGATGATTTTGAGGTGTCTTGCAAAGAGCTCGACATCATGGTTGAGGGCGCGTGGGCAATTGGTGAAGAGGGAGGTGTTTTGGGGAGTCGGATGACTGGAGCTGGGTTTGGAGGTTCTACGGTGACATTGGCTCGTTCCGATAAAGTGGAGGCTGTGATGGAGGAAATGAACCGTCATTATAAAGAAGCAACTGGCATCGATCCTCATATTTTTTCAACACGGGCTGTGGGCGGAACGATGCTGGACGAGCTTTAATCGTTTCATTTTGAGATTGGGTGATCTTGTTAGATTGCGGTTGCTGATGCGTGCAGGAAAAGCGTGTTTTTGAGGTGAAATCATTGATTTTACAATGATTGCTGTCATTTAAAGTTGTACGGCAACTTTTTTCTGAAGGGGGAGTTGGAGCTCTTCTTTTGTTGTGGGAGATTTTCATGGTTGTCAGCCCGATGAATAATCTTTACCTCGTCTGTGCTACACCATCTTTTAAGGTATGATTAAAACAGTTTTTTTCTTAATTTCTCTCAATTTACTCACAGGGTTATTTGTATCCTGTAGTTCTTCGCCTTCAGATGCTGAAATTGAGGCACTTTTAAATCGCATAAAACCTGTAGAGCCAGTTCAAAAGTCAGAAGTAGCTAAAGCAACGAAGCCTGTTGTCGAAGAAGATGCAACTTCTGGTTTTCGGATGCTTAAGAATGATATTGCTTTGCCTACAGCCAGTCAGCTTGCAGATGGAGCCAACGGTTCGGATGGTTATTCTCAATCCAATGGAGGTGATAGTGAAGATAAGTCCCCGACAACTACGGTTAAACCACCACGCGTGATTCACGAGGACCAACTGGCTCCTTCAGAGTAATTACGCTACTCCCTTAAAAATGCTCAGGATCGTTGCCCCATACACAAAAGGCAACGACCCTGAAACACCATATACACAATGAAAAACATACGCTGAGAGTCCTCAGCAGAGCTTAATCTCTCTCAGCACCGTTTATTACGAAATGGGGAGGTTTTTCTTTCATGAAAATGGAATTTTTTTTGAGGGGCGTGAGGGCTGTTTTCAAGAGGTGTTGATAAAAAGAAGAGCTACGCATTTCCTGTTCGGAATGAGTAGCTCTTAGTGGGATTGAATTATGAAAAAAATGTGTGATTAACGCATTGTTTCAAATCGATTGCGCAAGACGTCTGCGCCCGTAGCACCTTTGTTTGCTTCGAGGGCCCGAGTGACTTGTAGCGCTTCCATTTCATTTTTGGTGCGCCGTTTTGTTTCGTAGTAAACACCAAATTTTCCAGGATCGAGATCTACGGTGAGAGCCATGGCCGCAGAGAGGGATTCCTTGTCGTGTGTGGAATCATCAAGTGTTTCAAATACACCGCCTTTGCGAGGCACACTGCTATCGTAGGAGCCTGGGAAGAACATGGAGCACTCAGAGAGGGTTTCTACAACGGCAAATCCAGGGTGAAGGATGGCGCGCTCAAACATCTCGTTCATGTGCTTGACCTGAGCGGCATGCGTGCGCGCTACAAAGGTTGCACCACTAGAAACCAAGGTGGACATAGGGTTGACTGGGCGATCGAGAGCGCCCCATGGATCTGTTTTTGATCGGCGACCTTGGGGGGTGGTTGGGCTAGTTTGGTTTTTGGTGAGACCATAAACCTCGTTATCCATAATCACGTAGGAGAGATTGATGTTTTTCCGTGCGGCGTGTTGCAGGTGGTTACCTCCAATGGAATATCCATCGCCATCGCCACCAAACACAAAAACGTGAAGGTCGGGGCGAGATAGGGAAATACCACTAGCTAGCGGGATCGCCCGACCGTGAAGGAAGTGAATCCCGTGTGCGTTTACAAAGTAAGGGATGCGTGAGGAACACCCGATTCCCGCAACGCAGACGATTTTTTCATGAGGAATGCCAAGCTTTTGGACAACGTTGAAAAATGAGGCGAGCACGGCAAAATCTCCACAACCTGGACACCATGTTGGGTGGTCAGATCTGAGTTGTTTTTTCGTGATTGGCTCGGCTGATGAGTTAGTGGGCATGATTGAAAAAAGGTAAAAGTTGAATCAAAGTTAAAGACTGATTATTTGTTATTAAGGATGGCTTCGGCAGCATCTGTGATTTCGCGGATGCGGAACGTAAGTCCTTGAACTTTACAGAGCGATTGGATGGCGGGGTTACAGGTTTTGGCTCGCAACATGGTGGCGAGTTGACCGTATCCGTAAGCTCCACTATCGTTCATCTCGGGGACGAGAATGTGTTTGAAGCGACTGAAAATTTCATCGAGCCCAGCGCGGAGCGGGTGGATGTGGCGGAGGTGGAGAGAGCCCACCTTGTAGCCAGCTTTGCGGAGGCGAAGTGTGGCTTCTTTGATCGGACCGTAAGTAGATCCCCATCCAACGAGAAGCAAATCGCCTTCTTCGTCACCAAAGAATGGAGGCTCGGGAAGTTGTTCTGCAATATCGAAAAGTTTTTGGCGGCGTTTGGCCGTCATTTTTTCGTGGTTTTCTGGGTTGCCTGATGGGTGCCCCCACTCGTCGTGTTCAAGCCCTGTAACAACGGGGTATTTGCCAGATGCTGATGGGGTTCCTGGAGGCGCGTGACGCGTGAGGTTGCCTAGTGGGTAAGGTTTGAAGTCCTCTCCACGCTCGGAGAGGTCGAGTTCGGGCTCGACCCAGTATTCTTCAAGGTCAGGCTCGGAGAATGCTTCAATCCGAGTGGCGATTGCTTGATCGGAGAGAATAACAACAGGCGTGGAGTATTTTTTTGCAATTTGGCAGGCTTCAAAAGCGACATAGAAACAATCTCTGACGTTGCGAGGTGCAAGCACTACGCGGGGAGCGTCTCCATGAGAGCCGTAAATCGCCTGCATGAGGTCGGATTGTTCAACGCTTGTGGGAAGTCCTGTAGATGGTCCTCCGCGCTGGACGTTAACAATGATGAGTGGAATCTCTGCCATACATGCAAAGCCGATGGCTTCGGATTTTAGAGAAATACCAGGACCAGATGAGCTGGTGACTGGAAGGTGACCTGCGTAGCCCATACCGATTGCCATACAAACAGCAGCGAGCTCATCTTCGCATTGAATATAGCTACCTCCGTAACTTGGAAGTTCCGCACGCATGATTTCCATGATGGTTGTGGATGGCGTAATCGGATAAGCGGCACCGTAGCGGCAACCGCCAGCGATGAGACCGAGAGCGATCATGGTATTGCCATCAGCGCAAATGCGTTTTTTGCCGTCATTTTTCTGAGTCGCCATTGCCATGGGCATACGCTTTATGTCGTGCACTGGCCATGCATAGCCTGAGTCAAATGCCATCAGTGCAGAGCGAAGGATTGCATCTGATTTTTTGCTGAATTTGCGTTTGATGATGTCGACGAGTTTTTCACGGTCGAGGTGGTAAACGGCAGCGAGCATGCCGAGAACAAAAATGTTTTTTCCGCGATCTTTGGCGGATCCTCCAATGGCCTCAATGGTGGCGGAGGTGAAGGGAACTCCGATATGGATGATTCCACGCTCTTCTTTGATGTCTGTAACGAGATCGGAATCGTAAAAACAGATCCCGCCATCACGAAGTGAGTGAAGGTGGTTGTCGTAAGATTCTTGATAAAATGCGACTAGAGCATCGGCTTCGTCACCGGGGTGAAGCACTTCGCCTGATCCCAAGTGGACTTGGAAAATGGAGGCTCCACCTGAAATGGTGCTCGGAATGGTCATGTAGGTCATGACTTCGCGAGAAGTGGACCCCGCAAGTAAGGCGAGGAAGTTGCCGATGGATTGGATTCCGTCTTGCGAACGTCCGGCAAGACGGATCACAGCGCTATGAAGGGGGTTCTGACTAGGGGAACTTTCTTTAGTTGGCATGCAATTAAAATAGGATTAAGGAATCCATAGCATGAGAATTTCATTTCGGAAGAAAAAAGGCAAATCGAGGTGAGATTTTTTTGCTGGCGTGTCGACTCTTCCTCCAAAGAGAGAGAGTGGTTAGCGATTCCACCTTTGAAGTGGCGTATGCGAAAGTGGAAGCTCCAGTTGCTGCCAGCGCGGTCCACGTGGTGGAAAATAGGGCTTGCGCCGAACGAAACATGAAACGCGGGTGATGAGTTCGCGTGCTGATGGTTTGAGGGCGTCATAGGTCTGAAATATCCTGTTCATGTGAACACTCTATTTCATTTTTGTGGCCAACGTCAAGCCCCTGAGTGAAAAAAATTATTTTTCGGAGTTTTGTTCGGGCGAGTCTGGTTGATTTTTCGAAGTTGGCTGGTCGTCGAGTCCGAGTGTGAGTTCGTTTTCGGGCTGTGCAGATGCTTTTTCAGCGGATTCTTTAACCATTTCTTGAGTGGTCTCTTTGGGCATGCGAACGATGCGGTCCACTGGGTGTTTGCTCACGAGGTTGCCTTTGACGCCACGCCCTTTGATGGCTAGGTCCCCGAAGAGGTAGGGGCGCGCTAGGTTGCGGAGGCGTAGCGCGGGTTTGATGTGGACGATTACTCCGTTGTTGGCGCTTTCTTCCTCTGATGAGTGTGCTGCGAGGTAGAGAACGCGCGATCCTTTGGTGCCTTGCGTGAGGTCGTAAACTTTATCTCGAGTTACGCCGCCCACACGGAAGCGTTTGGCGTAAATGGCGCCTTGCCGGCCATCGCGGTAGATGAGTGAAAATATTTTTTCTTCAGATTTCCGGAAGATCGAAACGTGTTGGAGGCGTTTGCCGAGAAAGACTTTGTCGGCAATTTTAACGACTCGCATTTTTCCTTCGCCATCGATGGATATGATGTCGTCGAGACGTGAACATTTTTCAACGCTCTCTTCTTTTTTGAGTCCCCAACCTGCAAATCCGTTTTTGCGATCGACGTAGAGAGTTTCGGTCGCAGCGACAACCTGCACGCGATCCACAACGCCAAATTCGGCGATTTCGGTGCGACGTTCGCGCCCTTTGCCGTATTTCTTTTTGAGGTTTTTGAAGTAGGAAATGGTGTAGCGGGTGAGGTTTCGAAGGTTTTTCTCTACTTGCTCGATTTCTTCTTCGAGCTTTTTGATGATTTCGTCCGCTTTGAAGCTATCGAACTTGGAAATTCGTTTGATTTTGATTTCCGTGAGTCGAACGAGGTCTTCTTCGGTTACTTCGCGTTTGAGAAGTTTTTTAAATGGAGTGAGCCCTGTATCGATGGCTTCGATGACGGCTTCCCAGGTCGTGCATTCTTCGATGTCGCGGTAGATCCGATTTTCGATGAAGATTTTTTCTAGCGAGCTGAAATGCCATTTTTCCTCAAGCTCTCCGAGGCGGATTTCAAGCTCCATTTTGAGCAGGTCTTTTGTCTGCTGCGCGTTGTGTTTTAGGATGTCAGAGACTCCCATGAAGCGCGGTTTTCCATCGTAGATAACGCAGGCGTTGGGGGAGATTGAAACTTCGCAGTCGGTGAAAGCAAAAAGGGAATCGCGGGCGACCTCGGGGTCGCTCCCCGCGGGGAGGTGAATGAGGATGTCCGCTTCGGCGGCGGTGTTATCCTCGATTTTTGAAATCTTGATTTTATTTTTTTCGTTGGCGGCGACGATGTTGTCCATGAGTCCGCCCGTGGTGACGCCGAAGGGGACTTCTCGAATGCGTAAGATTCGCTTTTTCTCGATGTCGATGCGGGCACGGATTCTTATTTTTCCACCTCGGAGGCCGTCGTTGTAGTTGCTGGCGTCCATGATTCCTCCTGTTGGAAAATCGGGGAGGA
Source organism: uncultured Verrucomicrobiales bacterium (assembly GCA_964583225.1). Taxonomy (GTDB): domain Bacteria; phylum Verrucomicrobiota; class Verrucomicrobiia; order Verrucomicrobiales; family Akkermansiaceae; genus Oceaniferula. The sequence continues at coordinate 8,208 of CAZOWD010000072.1, forward strand.
GTGTGAAGTCTTCTTTTCTGAGGCTTGCTATGCAGGCATCGATCAGTTCGATGAAGTTGTGCGGAAGCATTTTGCAGGCGAGGCCTACGGCGATTCCTTCGACTCCTTGGGCGAGTAGAAGGGGAAATTTCATGGGAAGTGTGATGGGCTCTTTGTTTCGACCATCGTAACTTCGCGTCCACTCGGTGGTTTTTGGATTAAACGCCACCTCCAACGCAAAAGGTGTGAGGCGGGCTTCGATATATCGAGGGGCTGCCGATTTGTCGCCAGTGAGGACGTTTCCCCAGTTTCCTTGGGTGTCGATGAGGAGTTCCTTTTGCCCAAGTTGCACCATGGCATCTCCGATGGAGGCGTCGCCGTGCGGGTGGTATTTCATGGTGTTTCCTACCACGTTGGCGACTTTGTTGTATCGGCCGTCCTCCAGTTCTTTCATGGAGTGGAGAATGCGGCGCTGCACGGGTTTTAATCCGTCATTGAGGTGGGGGACAGCCCGCTCCATGATGACGTAGCTAGCGTAATCCAAAAAATAGTCCGAATACATGCCACGCAAGCTGCCGTGATCAATTGTAAGGTCGTCATCTAGAGGAGATGTGTCCTCTTGAGGTGGATTTGGCGGTGTTTCTGATTCGTCCATGAAAGAAGGCGTAAAAAAGGTGGGTTGCTTTGTGGGTGAAGCGTAATTCCCGAGTCGGGAGGTATTTAAACACTCTTAAGAACCGATGCAAGAACAGAGTCGTGGTAAGCGAGTTTAAACGCGAGGTGCACGCTATGATGTTTTTGTTTTTTGCAATCCGATCACCGCGCAAATCACGAGAGTTCCGCCGATCCAAATGCCGATGCCTGGAGATTCTCCTGTAACAAGAAGGGAAGACTCGATGACGGCGCAGATGGGTATGATAAAGCGATATCCTGCGAGTAAATTGACGGGGAATAGTCGGGTGAGGTGGTTCCATAGGGCAAAGGCTGCAGCGGAAACAAAGGCGAGGTAAGCGGTGAGGAGGATTATTTTTGGAGGAAAGAGAGAGACTATTTCAGGCCAAGATAAGATTCCAGTAAGGGTGAGCATGATGCCTCCGATGAATAGGCCAAACCCAGTGGCGGTTCGTGCGCCCATGGTGGGTAGGATTTTTTGCAGGATGATGACACCGAGCGATCCGCTCAGTGTGGAAAGGCAAAAGAGAGAGGCGCCGATGATGGGGTTTCCAGCGGCGGCGCCTGGTTTGTAAACCGCAAAAAGCACGCCTGTGGCACCCAAGGCAATGAGTGTCCATTGTTTTTTGTTGGGCCAAGGAGATTTGAGGAGGATGGGGGCTAGGATAAGCCACCAGAAACTGCCCGTGGCGACAAGAAGTCCTCCCATGATTGCGCTCGATATTGCGAGGGCTGTGTAGAAAAGAATGTATTGAATAAAGGTTTGGGTGCAGGCGAAGAGGAAGAGCGGG
>CAZOWD010000073.1:0-9611 GCA_964583225.1 uncultured Verrucomicrobiales bacterium
CGTCAGTCAGAGGAGAAAGTTGGGATGGTTGATTCTTTAGAAAATGGAAGCTTGTTGAACCGAATGAAAGCTCTGACTGAAGGGGCAGCGTTGGGATCGGAGGCGTTTGTTGCGCGAATGTTTGCTCAGTATCGTGATAGCTTTGGGGTGTCGCGAAAGGTTGAGGCCAAACCAATTGCGCGTATGCGTGTTCAGAAAGGTGTGGCGTCGCCTCCTGAAAAGGTTGGTTTTGTGTCTCTGTATGCATTACATGGAAAATCTGGAAGGGTTAGAAATGTTGAAAAATCGGAACGCAAAAAGAAGCTGATCCCGCCAAGGATGTAGCGTTGACAAAGCTGATGCTGAGATGGATAAAGCAGAAACTGAATTTTTACGTTATGGAAGAAAGAGAAAATAAACCTGCAATGTCTCGTCGGCATTTTGTGAAGTCCGCTGGTGCGCTCGCAGCTTCGGCGGTTGTGGTTGCGCCGAGTATTGCTACGGCTGAGAAGTCGGGGAAAAAAGAAGTTTTGAAAATAGGATTGGTAGGATGCGGAGGTCGTGGCACGGGGGCTGTGAGACAAGCGTTAACCGCGGACCCCAACGTAAAACTGTGGGCTGTTGCCGACGTCGATGCTTCTCAAATAAAGCGTTCGCTAACTCATTTGGCCTCAAAGTTTTCAGGAAAGATTGACGTGGATGCCACACGGCAATTTGTTGGGATGGATGCCTATGAAAAGTTGCTGGCATCGGGAGTGGATGTGGTTCTTTTGGCTGCGCCTCCAGCGTTTCGTCCTCAACATTTGGCGGCAGCTGTGGAGGCTGGAAAACATATTTTTGCAGAGAAGCCTGTGGCTGTGGACATGGCGGGTGTGCAATCGGTTTTAGCTTCGGCAAAACGGGCGAAGCAGAAAGGGGTATCGATTCAGCATGGATTTTGCTGGAGATTCGAGCCAGCGGTGCGGGAGGCGTATCGTAAAGTGTTAGATGGAGAGCTCGGACGTGTGATTTCAGTTTATGGAACATACATGGCGAGTGTGCCTAGGGCGATGAAGGATCCGAAACTTCGTCCAGCAGATTGCTCCGATGTTGCGTGGCAAATTAAAAACTGGATGGGGTATGAGTGGCTTTCAGGTGGTCCTTTGGTGGAGCAGGGGATTCATACCGTGGATAAAATTTCATGGGCAATGGGAGATGTGCCACCCGTGGCCGCTGTCGCGACAGGTGGTAGGATTCAGCGTCGTGACGAGGGCGATGTTTATGACCATTACAACGTGGCGTATGAATACGCAAATGGGGTGATTTGTCACGTTGGCGAGCGACAGTTTAACCATGCGCACCGAGAGGTGTTGGATCGGGTTTTCTGTGAGAAAGGCCGGATGATTGGTCCCAATAAGCCAACGTTTTATGATGCGCAGGGGAAAGAGATTTGGAAGTTTTCTGGAAAATCTCAAAATATGTATCAAGTGGAGCACGACGAATTTTTTGCTGCGATCCGAAAAGGTGAGGTGGTGAGCTCTGGGGAATTTTTAGCCCGATCTACAGCGTTAGCGATACTGGGTCGGGAGGCTGCGCACACGGGAAGGCGGATCACTTGGGACGAGTTGATGAAAAGTAATCACGATTTAGCTCCAGATTCTTTAAAATGGGGAGATGCGCACGAGGTGTCGGGCGTGCCAGTCCCAGGAAAGATCTGAGAGGTTGACTTGGATTTTCCTTGCTCGAAACCTAGGTAAAGGGCAGAAAATAAACAGCGAAGGCTTGAGGAGTATTGCATTTTTGCATATTCTGAAGCTTTCGCATCCTCTTACCCCTTACTATTTGTTTGTCTTATGAAAATTGGAATCGCTCAGATTAACGCCGTTGTAGGTGACTTTCCTGGAAATGCAAAACGGATCATGGCGGCTTACCGCGAGTGTTTGGAGCTTGGGGCTGAGTTGGTTGTTGTGCCTGAATTGGCGTTGGTGGGCTATCCGCCCAACGATTTATTGTGTCGCTCTCAATTTGTCCCGAAGTGTTTGCAAGCTTTAGATTATTTATCGGATGAAGTGGGGCAGGTTCCTTTGTTAGTGGGGTATGTGGATACGACACCAGATGGGTTTGTTGGAAAACCTTACCGTAACGCGGCAGCACTGTTGCAGGGAGGAAAGATCGTGCAGAAAGTTTGGAAAACGTTGCTGCCAGCGTATGATGTGTTTGATGAGCGACGGTATTTTGAGCCGAACGAAAGTTGCGAGCCGATTGTTTGGAACGGTGTGCGTCTTGGCGTGACGATTTGCGAAGATATTTGGACGGAAGAATTTTTACAGAGTCCGCTTTATGACAGAGATCCTGCGACGGAGTTGGCTGAAAAAGGAATCGACGTGTTAATTAACCTGAGCGCCTCGCCGTTTTGTGTCGGAAAACCTGAACGTAGGGTGAAGATGTTGAGTGAGGTGGCTAAAACGCTCGAAGTTCCGCTTGTGTATTGCAACTGCGTGGGAGGAAACGATCAGCTTATTTTTGACGGTCACTCGCTGGCGCTAGATAGTAAAGGTCGGCCAACGGCGATGCTTGAAGGATTTGAAGAACAATGCGTTCTCGTTGATACGGCAGAGCAAGGTTCTGAAGATGAGATTCTTTCCATGGAGTCTTGCGAGGAAGAAACGATTTATAAAGCACTGGTTCTCGGTCTTCGAGACTACATGCACAAATGCGGAATCACCAAAGCGTGCCTTGGATTAAGTGGAGGAATTGATTCAGCTCTGACGGCTGTGATTGCTTGCGATGCTTTGGGCGGAGAAAATGTGCACGGGCTCACGATGCCTAGTCAGTATTCATCTGGAGGAAGCGTGGACGATTCGATTGAATTGGCTAAAAAACTAGGAATGCGGTGTGATACGGTGGCGATTGCCGATACTTTTGAGACGGTGAAAAAGTCCATGTCTCCCGTGTTTGGTGATTTGCCAGAAGATGTGACAGAGGAAAACATGCAGGCGCGGATTCGCGGGTTGTTTCTCATGTCGCTCTCAAACAAAACGGGAAGTATGCTGCTCACCACGGGAAATAAAAGTGAACTCGCCGTAGGATATTGCACGATGTATGGCGATATGTGTGGCGGAGTTGCCGTGATTAGTGATTTGCCTAAAATGAAAGTCTATGCGGTATCGCGTTGGATTAATCGCGAACGCGAAATTATCCCGTGGGATACGATTGAAAAACCGCCAAGTGCCGAGCTTCGTCCCGATCAAAAAGATCAAGATACGTTGCCTCCGTATGAAGTGCTGGATGCGATTCTCGAGCTTTATGTGGAGAAACAAATCTCTGCGACGGAGATTATTGAAGATCATGGTTTTGAAGAGAATCTGGTCCGTTGGGTGCAACGGCGGGTAGACCTCAACGAATGGAAACGTTTTCAGGCGGCTCCTGGACTTCGGGTCACTTCAAAAGCATTTGGTATGGGGCGTCGCATGCCGATCGTGCAGCGGTTTCGTGACTGATGTAAACTGAATCATAAAACCGATGAACGAAGCAAAGGCTCGGAGTATTTTAAAACTCAAACCCAAAGAAAATCCGAAAAATCGGATGGAGGAGTTTGAGAAGGTGTTGCGCAGGAAACAAGGGTTTGTGGATAATTCTCCGAGCGTTGAAACCAAAAAACGTTATCAAAAAGAATTAGACGAATATCAATCTGCTTACGATTGGGCGAGTGATTGGCTGGCTCAGAAAAAAGGAAATGGCGGGAGGTGGTTGGTTGTTTTTTTGTTAGTGGTTTCTGTTCTAGTTGGAGGTCTTTGTTGGAAATACGATCAACAACAAAAAGAACGCGCTCAGCAAGAATCGATTCAGCAGAAGAAAATTCGGTTAGAAAACCAGAAGCGGATAGATGCTTTAAAAGCAGTGGGAGAGCTTGCTATATCCAAACGGAAATGGGTCGAGGCACAAATAGCATTTGAAGAAATTCAATCGATCGATAGCTCGGCGCCTGAAGCTGAGGAAGGGTTTGCTGCTATCCGACAAGGGAAGTTGGAGGAGAAACATCAGAAGATTTTTTATCTGCTCGGGAAAAGTCAGTCGGCGCTTGAGGCTGGAAATTGGGATGAGGCGATACGTTTGGTGCAATCTGTGCTTCAAGAAAATCCTGGTCATAAGGAGGCGTTACTGAAGCTTAAAAAAATTAAGGAAGAACGTCGCATTAAAGAGTTAGAGTTGAAAGTGCTCCGAGTAAGCAGTGCTTTAGAAAAAGGGAATTTACCCGAAGCTCAGGAGGCGTTGCTTCAGCTAAAAAGGGATGCCCCTGATCACGCTCAGATCCCGGAGTTATCAAGGCGTTTAAACGCTGCGATGGCGGAACTTCAAGCACGCCAACGCAAAGCGATAATCTTGTTTGAGGAGGCTCAAAAACTCGATGATGGAAAGTTTTCAGAAGAGGCTTTAAAACTTTTGGATGAGGCAAAACAGTTAGACCCTGTGAATCCCGATATTGCGGCTCTGTATCATAAAATGAGCAGTTATACTAGAACCTTGGAGGTGCCTGCGCAGTTTGATACGATCACTAAGGCCGTGTTGCAGGCGAGACCTAAAGACCGCATTCGTGTGGCTTCTGGCGTTTATAAAGAATCAATCACCTTGGATAAAAACGTGCGTCTTGAAGGGGCTGGAAATGGTAAAACCATCATCGAGTTCCCCGCTAAAGAAGGGGCGATTTTGACCGTGTTGCCTACGGCATCGGAAGCGCATGTGAGCGGTTTTGTGCTGAAACATGTCGGGTTTGATTATGGAACGGATCGGGCATCCGCGGTGATTGTGCAGGGGGCGCGTTCGGTTTCAATCGTTTCTTGCTCTGTGCTTCATGCCGCTGGGCATGGAATTGCGGTGATTGATGGAGCTCAAGTTGCGATCACGGGTTGTGAGGTGAATGGATCGGGTTGGGATGGTATTTCCGTTTATGGAGAGTCGAGTAAGGCGGAGATAAAAACCACAATAAGCCAAAAAAACCTGCAACAGGGAGTGAGCTTTTGGAAAGGGGGCAGTGGTTCTGTTTATAAAAGCCGCATGCTGGCGAATGGTTTGTGTGGCGTTTTGGCGATGAGCCCCGGGATGCCAGTCAAAGTTGAAATATGCTTGTGTGCTCGAAATCGGGAAGCTGGCATTTTGATTTCGGATCAGGCGCAAGCCGAGTTGTTGGCTGTTCGGTGTGATAATAATTTGCTCAGCGGTATTGTCGTTCGGGGGCAGGGGACTTCGGTTATCATGAAACACTGCGTTGCTACGGGGAACCAAGAGGTGGGGATATTGGTTCACAAACAAGTGAATCTAGGAGCATTTATCAAAAATAAAGCCACTCAAAATAGACGTCGACAAGTTTGGCTCGATGCCGAAATTAAAAATAAATAAAAATTATTTTGAATCGAACGATCTTTTAGGTTATTTACATATCTCAAGTTGCTGACTGTTCAGTAACTTGAAGTGAACAACAACGGTTGCAGTTGTCAGCTTCCTTATCACAGTATCAGCGTGTTAGGAGTTGAATATTCATGGCCTCGGGAGCTCCAACTCCCGGGGCTTTTCCGATTTTTGGAGTGATGAATATGGCTGGAAAGGGGAATCGGATTGCCATTTGCTGTGGATTTGCTCATGTTGTTTTCATGAACGCAGTAACGGATCAGTTAATTGACTTAGCTTTGCAGGAAGATATTGGCGAGGGGGATGTTACCTCTATCTATTTTGTGCCGGAGGAAAAAGTATCTGAGGCTTATATTTATGCAAAAGCTGACGGAGTGGTTGCGGGGCTTCAGGTTGCGCTTGAAGTTTTTAAACGAGTAAACCCAGAGCTCAAAGTGACATTGCTGAAGTCGGACGGAGACGCGATTTCCTATGGCGATCATGTGCTTAAAATTTCGGGGCCAGCACGATCAATTTTAACGGCAGAGCGGACGGTTTTGAACTTTATGCAACGTCTTTCAGGTGTGGCTACCCAGACTGCCGAATACGTTTCTAAAGTAAAGGGAACGAAAGCCAAGGTCTTGGATACTCGTAAAACGACACCCGGTTGGAGATCGCTAGAAAAAGCGGCGGTCGTTGCGGGAGGGGGCACAAACCACCGCATGGGACTTTATGATCGGGCGATGGTGAAAGATAACCATTTGGTGGCGCAAAATAAATTGGATGCGTTGCAGGCGGGGATTCAGCAACTGAAATCTGATCACCCAGGCGTGGAGGTTGAGCTTGAGGCTGATACCTTGGAGCAAGTGGCTGGATTTTTGACGCTGGATGGAGTGGATTACATATTGCTCGATAACATGAGTAATGAGCAGATGGAGGAGGCTGTGGCGATGCGTGACGCTACGGGGAAATCGACTCCGTTGCTGGAAGCTAGCGGAGGTGTGAACCTTTCCACAATGGAAGGGATCGCGAAGACTGGCGTTGATTTTATTTCCGTGGGCGCTTTAACACACTCCGCTATTGCGTTGGATTTATCTTTGGAGTTTAAATAAAAAAATCGCGTTGCGAGGGCATTGCTTGTGCCCAAGTAAGGTGACTTTTCATGATGGTCGGGTTAGAAAAAAAATCGCAACGAAGGGCGTTGTTCGCTGAGAGGGGGCGGAGTATTCTTGTGCTTCTCATATTTGTGGTTGCGATGTTTTTTTCGGGCTCGTCTGTTGTTGGGAAGGAAAAAGTGGCGTTGCCAGATGGCGTTGTTGAGCGGTTAGCGTCAGAGCAATTTCAGGAGCGCAACCAAGCCTATGATCAGCTATTCAAGTGGACTCAAAAACATTTAGAAGTAGCTCCAAAGTTGTTGTATGACGTTTGGAAAAAGAGTGAGCAACCCGAGGTGAAAACCCGATGCTACGAGCTGATGCGAGAGTCGGTTATCGCTCGGGAATTTGGTCAGGGGAAGGGGTTTATTGGTATTTTGATGAATACGCTGGGGGTTCTCCCGAAGGGAATAAAAAATGGCATTTCGGTTGCACAGGTTCTTCCTAAAACTCCTGGGGCAAAGGCGGGGCTTAAAGCGGGAGATTTAATTATAGGGGTTGATAAGATTGATTTTAACAACCTTCCTGCGCAAAAACAACATGTCGAGGTGATGCAGTTATTCCAAGAGTATACAAAATCTAAACACCCCAAAGATGCTATTGTGCTTCATCTTCTAAGGGGTGAAAAAAAGATAGATAAAAAGGTGGTTCTTGGGAAACGCCCAGAGGCTGTTGATCATGGTTTTTTTGATGCCGGTGAGGAGAGAGCGAAGAAGCGTGCTGAATGTGAAGCGTATTTTTTGAAGTGGATGCAAGAAATGGGTGAGTGATCCTTTGTGTTGCTATGGAGTGGGGTGTGTTTTGAAGAAGTTGAGGATTCTACTTGCTTTTTGGGAAACTTGATTCTACTGCTCGCCGCGTCGGGGATCTGTCAAGATGGCCCGGCTCTTCTAAGGAGGCCCGTGGCACGGGCAGTCAATAGATGGGAAATATCGGTGATTTAAGATGAGAGCGAACGTTTGACTCTTAAAAATTCCGGAACGGTTCCGCCACTGTGAAGCCTAGTTTGTTGAGAGATTGACGGATAGGATAAGTCAGAATACCAGCCGAAGAAGACAGGATCGCACGTCTGCGAGTAACAGGCGAAGAACCAATTACAAAAATGAACACAACAATAGCATCCTTGAAGGGTGCCGAAGCGAAGGGCCTCCGTGCAATCACGGTTGGCGGTTTTTTGTTAGCTAGTCTTGGCGTTTGCGCCGCAGAGGAGGCTAAACAAGAGCAGGTAAATAAGGAAAAACCTGCAAAAACGGAAGCTGTGACTGGCGAGTTAGATGCCACAACGATCATAGCAAACCGCTCTGAGACAGATTTGTCAAAAGTCGGAAGTTCGGTGACTGTTTTAGACACTAAAAAACTTCAAGATCAAGGTGTTCGCTTTTTTGCTGATGCGCTTAAGTATTCTCCAGGTGTGATTTCAGATACATCTTCTGGTCAGCGTGGAACGACATCATCGATTTACATTCGCGGGAATGAAAGTAAATATACGGGAATGATGGTGGACGGTATTCGCATGGGAGGAACCTCGTTTGAACAGGGAAACTTTATTGGAACTTCCAACTTGTTGGGTATGTCTAAAATCGAGGTGTTAAAAGGCCCACAAGGTGTGGTTTATGGCGCAAGTGCTATGGCAGGAGTAGTTGGCGTTTCAAACCAAAAGGGCTCTGGTAATCCTAGTTCTGAGCTGAAGGTTGAAGGAGGTTCATTTAATAGCTGGAATAAAGTGTTTAATACACAGGGTGAGAGCGGTGCTTTTTCTTACTCTTTAAGTATAGGTCATGAAAAAACCGATAACGACTTACCTAATAATAAATTTGAAGCTTTTTCATCGGCGATAAGGCTCGATTATGCTGTGAATGATAGTTTCCGTTTGGGAATGACGTTCCGCAGTATTGATTCTACGGCACAGCTTCCACAGTATAAAAAGCCCTATCCTGATGATAAGGATGTTAATTTTGACTATACGTTATCAACCTTCTTTGCTGAGTATGATGTAAATGATGTGTGGAGTTCAAAATTGACTCTTGGTTATTATGATGAAAATTACAATACCGTAGATGCTGCGAGCCAAGTAAAAACATACAATGTGGATTCTAACAAGTTTGCAACTTACTGGGATAACACGCTGACTTGGAACGATCAATTTACTACAGTTGTAGGCCTAGCTTTTGAGCAGTCGGAGTATGAAAATCAGTCGAAGACTGCATGGTCTTCGTCAGAACTTCCTACAACTCAGCGAGACCAGTTTGCGATGTATCTGAACCAAATTTGGAATGTGACCGATAATTGGTCTATTACTGGAGGTTTACGTTGGGAGGATTACAGTGATGATGCAGAAAATGGTTTTAATGGAGATGTGACTACATGGCGTGTTGCTACAGCCTATACCGTATCTCAAACGAATTCGATTTTACGTGCAAGCGTGGGGACGGGATTCCAACTTCCAACCTTCTATGAAGTTTATGCTAACTCTTTTCAGCATAAGGATCCTAATTTAGTCAATGATCTTGACCCAGCGAAGTCTATTGGTTGGGATATTGGCATCGAGCAACCATTCTACGATGGGCAGTATACTGTAGGTGTTACCTATTTTGCAACGCGTGTTGAAGATGCTATTGAATGGCAGGCTAACCCACTATGGGCTCCCGTTTATGCTAACCGTGATGGGATCACTGAAACTAGTGGTATTGAGGCCTTTGCTAAAGCTAACTTCTTGGATGACCGCTTGACGACTACATTGGCTTATACATGGCTTGATCGCCAAACTTTGAGTGAGCCTCATTTCCTGCCTGAAAACGTTTTAAGTCTTCGGGTGGATGGTCAAGTGACAGCTCAGTTGAATCTTGGAATTACGGCGACATATACCGATGATCGTGCATTGTATGGAGATGTGTTGGATGATTATGCGTTGGTAAATATTTATGCTAATTATGTCCTGAACGATCATGTTAAATTAAGCGCTCGCGTGGATAACCTCTTTGATAAGGAGTTTTACTACGGTGCTAGCCAGTATGGTGTTCAGCCTGGTCGAGGCGTAGGCTTCTTCGGAGGAGTGACTGTCACATTTTAATAGAAACGATTTCTCTGGTTGAGATTCTCCTGAGGGAATTGTCA
>CAZOWD010000074.1:0-9366 GCA_964583225.1 uncultured Verrucomicrobiales bacterium
ATCACGCCTCCCCCCGTTCCCACCCCAAAAGGGTATTACCGACTCCAAACTGCCAATCTTGCAGGGTTTCACTATTACGCCGACTCCGAATGGCTTGAGCAAATGGAACTCGGCGAACCTCTCACCCTCATTCCCGAACCAGCCAATCCACACGACCGCTACGCGGTTCGGGTTCACTGGAAAAATCAACATATCGGCTACCTTTCTCAAGATAGCAACCAAATCGTCTCACGCCTCCTCCGCCAAGGAGCGCCCATTTCCGCCGTCATAGCATGGCTCACCATCGGCGACAACAGCTCTCACCCTCTAACCATGCACGTTCTTATGCCCGTAAATGGGCAACAGAAACAGATTCGTGATTGCAAATAAATCCAACGCTATTATAGCTATATTATGTCTACCGAAACATCTCTTATTCTTTTTAAGCCCGATGCCATTGAAAAAAAAATCGTCGGCACAATCCTCGCACGTTTCCAAGCTGAAGGGTTCTCCATCCGAGGCATCAAAATGATGCAACTCGATGATGCTATCTTAAAAGAACATTACGCGCACGTCGCCGATAAACCATTTTTTCCTGAAATCACCGCATTTATGAAACGTAGCCCCATCATCGCGCTCGCGCTCGAAGGGGAAAACGTCATCAATCGCGTGCGGGAACTTCTCGGCCCAACCAATTCACAAGAAGCTCCTAAAGGAACCATCCGTGGCGACTTTGGAGAAAATATGATGATTAACGTATGCCACGCCTCCGATGGTCCGGAAACAGCAGCCGCCGAGCTCAAGCGATTCTTCAAAGACGACGAACTTTTCTAACTCCCCCGTCTAACAATTCATCTTACAAAAGCTCTCAGCATCCGCCAACAAGCTTCTTTTTTCACCATAAATCAACTTAACTGTTTAAGAATATTCTAAACCTCGCACTGCATTCTATGCCATAGTTTGTGCATAAATTCACATTCAACAATCAATCCTTGCTACATTGTTTCATCCACTTAAAACACTCGCAGCAAACGCTATATTTTTATGAGTTCATCAACCTTGCATCCCTGTCGTTCCCTCGTCCAATTCTGGAATTCCTCGATCGGAAAAAAACTGGTAGTCGCCCTAACGGGATTATTTCTCGTTTTATTCCTCGCTGGTCACCTTATCGGAAACATGCTGATCTTCCAAGGATCAGAATCATTCAACCACTACGCTGATTTTCTACACACGATGATTCACGGGTGGGGAATTTGGCTCTTCCGACTCACGATGGTTGGCGCGCTCGTCGTGCACATCATCGCCACAGTTCAACTTACTCGAGCCAACCGCGCTGCTCGGCCATCCCGCTACGAAGCAGATGCGACCATGGTCGCCTCCAAATCATCCCGCACGATGATCTGGAGTGGACTCACCATTCTCGTTTTCTTTGTTTTCCACATCCTTCACTACACCGTTCGCACCAGCGGAGATCTGGCACTTTTGGCAGATTACCATCAAAACTGGGCCATGACCGTTAAAGGATTCCAAAACTCTCTCGTCGTCATTTTCTACGTCGTCGCCATGGGGCTCCTCATGTCGCACGTCAGTCACGGAATGGGATCACTTTTCCAAACTCTCGGGCTTCGCTCTAAAAAAACAGCGGGCCTCATCTCCCTGATCTCCAAAGGATACGCCATTGTTCTCTTTGTTGGTTTCTCTTCCATCCCCGTTAGCATCTGCTTCTTCGGCCTTGGAAAAGATGAAATGAAGAAAACTGAAACCAACGTCAAAGTGCTTCACGAAGCAGGCATCTCCATCAAAGAGCTTCCAGAGGACGTAATCATTTCTGAACTTCCTGACCAAACGATTCAAGCCATCAAAATGATGGGATCAATGAAAAACGCCAACTAAATCCACCACTCACCCCAACCTTTTCAATTTTTAAATCACCAATTATCATGTCACTCGATAGCAAAATACCTGATGGCCCCATGGAGCAAAAGTGGACCAAACACAAAATGGACTCCAAGCTCATCAACCCAGCCAACAAACGGAAATACACCATCATCGTGGTAGGTTCTGGTCTCGCTGGTGGCGCAGCAGCAGCTTCACTCTCCGAAATGGGATACAAAGTAAAATGCTTCTGCTACCAAGACAGCCCACGCCGCGCTCACTCCATCGCAGCCCAAGGCGGAATTAATGCAGCTAAAAACTACCAAAACGACGGAGACTCAGTATTCCGCCTTTTCTACGACACGATCAAAGGTGGAGATTTCCGCTCTCGAGAAGCCAACGTTTACCGTCTCGCTGAAGTTTCCAATAACATCATCGACCAATGCACCGCCCAAGGCGTTCCTTTCGCCCGCGAATACGGTGGTCTCCTCGACAACCGTTCATTTGGTGGAGCGCAGGTTTCCCGCACATTCTACGCCCGAGGCCAAACAGGTCAGCAACTCCTCATCGGATGTTACCAAGCCCTTGAAAAAGAAATCGCCAAAGGTGGTGTGGAAATGTTCACACGCCACGAAATGATGGATCTCGTTAAAGTCGATGGTCATGCCAAAGGGATCGTCACCCGCGACATGATCACAGGCGAAATTGAATCCCACGCAGGAGACACCGTCATCCTTGCCACAGGCGGATACGGCAACGTATTCTTCCTCTCCACCAACGCCATGGGATGTAACGTCACGGCGGCCTTACGCGCCCACAAACGCGGAGCCTATTTTGCCAACCCATGTTACACGCAGATTCACCCAACATGTATCCCTGTGAGCGGCGACTATCAGTCCAAGCTCACGCTCATGTCCGAATCTCTGCGTAACGATGGACGAATCTGGGTTCCTAAAACAAAGGAAGACGCCAAAGCCATTCGCGAAGGCAAAAAAACTCCAGAGGACATCGCCGAAGAAGATCGCGACTACTACCTTGAACGTAAATATCCATCCTTCGGAAACCTTGCACCTCGCGACGTTTCCTCCCGCGCAGCCAAAGAAGCTTGTGATGATGGACGCGGCGTAGCCCCTACGGGACTGGGTGTTTTCCTCGATTTTAAAGATGCTATCGCTCGCCTCGGAGAAGACGTCATCCGCGCTCGCTATGGCAACCTTTTCCAGATGTATGAAAAAATCACTGGAGACGACCCCTACAAAACACCCATGCAGATCTATCCTGCCGTGCACTACACGATGGGCGGACTGTGGGTGGACTACAACCTCCAGACCACAGTTCCTGGACTTCACTGTCTCGGTGAAGCCAACTTCTCAGACCACGGAGCTAACCGCCTAGGAGCCTCCGCGCTCATGCAGGGACTGGCCGACGGGTATTTTGTCATTCCAACAACCATCGCAGTTTACCTCGCTGGAGAAAAACCAGGAACGATCACTACCGACAGGGATGAATTCAAACAAGCTGAGAAAGAAGTTTCCGACCGAATCAACCAACTGATGAGCGTCAAAGGTAACCGCACCGTGGATAGCTTCCACAAAGAGCTTGGTCACATCATGTGGGACAACTGCGGAATGGCACGCACCAAGGAAAGCCTCGAACTTGCGCTCGAGCGGATTCCACAAATCCGTGAAGAGTTCTGGAAAAACGTGCGCATCCCTGGCGATGCCGACGGAATCAACTCCGAACTCGAAAAAGCATCTCGCGTGGCGGACTTCCTCGAATTTGCTGAAGTCATGTGCTACGACGCGCTTCATCGTGAAGAATCCTGCGGTGGTCACTTCCGCCTCGAATACCAATTCACAGCAGATTCTCCCGAAGTGAAAGAAGGCAAAACTCAACCCGGTGAAGCTCAGCGCCGCGACGATAAATTCGCTTATGTCGCAGCATGGGAGTTCAAAGGAGTCGGAGCCAAGCCTGAGCTTCACAAAGAAGAACTCACCTTTGACAGTGTTCACCTCGCCATCCGCAGTTACGCCTAAAATCAAACCACACGCACCCATTTATCATGTTAAATCTTACACTTAAAGTTTGGCGTCAAAAAAATGCCAATGCAGAAGGAACCCTTGAAACTTATGAAGCCAAGGACATTCCCTCATCAGCCTCATTTCTTGAGATGCTTGATATCGTTAACGAGCGAATCCTCAACGATGGTGGTGAACCCATTCATTTCGATCACGACTGCCGCGAAGGCATCTGCGGACAATGCTCACTCACCGTAAACGGAATCCCTCACTCCAAAGAAAGAGGCATCACAGCATGCCAACTTCACATGCGCAAATTCAAATCTGGAGACACGATTTGGATTGAGCCATTCCGCGCTAAAGCATTCCCGCTTCTTCGCGACCTCATGGTAGACCGTTCTGCCTTCGACCGCATTATCGCTGCAGGAGGATTTATCGATGTCCGCACGGGATCAGCCCAAGATGCCAACAACCTTCCCGTCGCAAAAACTCGCGCAGACGCCGCCATGGATGCTGCAGCATGTATCGGTTGCGGAGCCTGCGTAGCGGCTTGTAAAAACGCAAGCGCCATGCTCTTCACCTCAGCCAAAGCAGCACACCTCAACCTTCTACCTCAAGGCGCTCCAGAAAAAGACAAACGCGTTCTGGCTATGGTTCGCCAAATGGATGCTGAAGGATTTGGTAACTGCACCAACCTCTACGAATGCGAAGCGGTCTGTCCTAAAGAGATCAGCGTTGAAAACATCGCACGTCTCAACCGCGACTACGCAATCGCCGTAGCGCGCGAGGCTCTCGTATAAAATTCTGTTTGTATTGTGGTTTCATAATCTGCCCAAAGAAAACCTCCCCATGATTTTTTCATGCGGGAGGTTTTTCATATTTCAGCAAATGAGTGGAGCTCGATAAAAACTCTGTCCAATCGCCCAAAAACACCCCATACTTTTCAGCGTCACATACGTCCTGCCCCAAAACAACCCAACTTCATCTCATGAAACTCACCGCCATAGTCGCCATGACTCCTGACCGCATTATAGGCAAAGACGGAGGACTCCCTTGGCATCTTCCTGAAGATCTCAAACTCTTCAAACGCTACACCACTGGCAACCCCATCGTGATGGGGCGAAAAACTTGGGACTCCATCGGCTTTCCTCTGCCAAACCGGCAAAGTATTGTGCTCACCCGCGACAAACAATGGTCAGCGAAAGGGGCCGAGGTCATTCACACCCCCGAAGATCTGGCTCAACTCGACCTCATCACCGATCAAGTATTCATCATCGGCGGAGCTCAAATTTACAAAACCTTCATGCCCATGCTCGATGAACTTCTCGTCTCTCACGTGTATGGAAACTATCCAGGCGATACTCAGTTCCCGGAGTTTGAAAAAAATTTCCCCAATATCACCATTGAGGAAACGTTCGACACCTTCGAACTCAGGCGCTACACAAAGTAGCCCCACCTTCATCCGAAGTTACCCTCCAGCAAGTTAAAAACTTGCAGCAAAGAGAACGCGCACCCTAGCGATTTTCAAGCAGGCGAGCCACGTGTTTGGCAATCACATCCGCCTCTAGGTTCACTTTTTGCCCTACTTCAGCATCGTGTAAGCGGGTTAACTCCATCGTGTGCGGGATAATCCAAAACACAGCGCTGGACTCTTTAAGCTCTGCAATCGTCAGCGAAATTCCATCAATCGCCAATGACCCTTTATCGATACACAAAGGCATAATCTCTTCCGGCAAAGCAATTTCCAATCGGTAATCACCTCCGTGAGGAGACAAGTCTAAGATAGTCCCAGTGGTATCCACATGCCCCTGCACAAAATGACCACCAAATCGATCGCCCGCCAGCATAGCACGCTCCAAATTCACCTTCCGTCCCACCTCAAGCTCCCCTAAAGAGGTAACATTAAGCGTCTGTTGCAATACATCAAAGCTCGCAGTTTCAGAATCGTGCGTCGTCGCCGTTAAACAACACCCATTCACCGCCACCGACTCACCGTCGGAAAGCTCTGCCGCAAATGGAATTTCAATGGTCAAACGAACCTGCTCATCGCGAGGCTCAATCGCACGCACGGTGCCCGTCGTTTCTATAAGTCCTGTAAACATAATCTAACTCGATCGTAATTTATAAAGTTTTATGCTCTGCTGGAGAATGCGCTGGCTCCACATAGTCTGGATGCGGATCAATCAATAACTCCTCTGGCACTGGTTTTACAGGTTTCGGATGATCGGCAATCCCCTCATGAGGCATGAGCATCATATAACAAGAAACGACAATCGTAGGAAGCAAAGCTCCTAAGAGAAGTTTCCCTGGAGCTACTCCATCTCCAAAAAACTTACCCAAAAGCGCCTGACCTGCAGGGTTGGGAGCATTGGCAATCACCGTCAAACCACCGCCAGAGACAGCCCCCGCAAGCACCGCATATTTCAAAGCAGGAGAAAGTCCATCCACCTGACTTGCCAAGAAGGTAATAGCAGCGTTATCGTTAAAGGAAGTTAAAATCACCGATCCCACAAATAGAGGAACCTCCGTCAAACTACTAATCACTGGGTCGAGCCACCACCCCTGAAGTCCTCCGTGCACCACGAGAGCACCAAGGAAAAATCCAACTAGAATTGGACCGCGCAACTGCACCTCTGTCTGGTGGTGCGCTGTTGCCTGACGAAACGCTAAGAAAAAGAGAAACCCTCCGATAAATAATGCAGGTGTGTGGGAAAAATAAACCGTCCACCCCATAAAAAACAAATGAGTCAATACAATCCATGCAGGCACTGGTTTTTCATTGGTCTGCAAATCCCCCTCTCCGTCGCCATCATGATCAACCAACCCGAGAGCCATCCGCCCCAATTCTTTTCTAAAGAAGAACCAATAACACAAAGTTGAAGTAAAGATGCCAAGCAATGCCTTATCTCCGTAAAGTCGTAGCATATCCAACGTGCTCACATTCCACGCATTCGCAATCATCAAAACGGGCGGAGCCGCAAAATTTGTCAACACACCTCCAATCGAGATATTTACAAAAAGTAGCCCCAGCGTGGCATACGCAAACATCGGCGACGGTTTCAGCTTATAAAACTTTTTAGCGAGCAACATCGCAGCAATTGTCATCGCTCCAGGCTCCGTGATAAATGAACCCAAAAGCGGCGCCACAATCATCAAAGTCAACCACCATGCACTGGGAGTTTCTTTCCCCCACTTTGCAAAAAATCTGAGGCAATATTCCGCAAACCGCAACACGGGGCGCGTCGAAGCCAAAGCCATAATCACCACCACAAACATGGGTTCGGTGAAATTGACACTTTGAATGTAGGTTTCAGCCGTCGATAAATCGTAAAATCCAACCATGGCCACGATGAGAGCCAACACCCAAATCCCAAACACAGCCTCGACCTCTCCCAAAAAATGGAACAATGTCGCCTTAAAATAAACTAAATCGCGTTCTTTGGCGACTTCTCCACGCGCTTTAAAGTCCGCTTTTACCTTTTCATCATGTTCATGCTGGAGCTTATGAGCGTATTTCGTCAAAGGAACCGCAAAAAAAGTATGCAAAATAGCACACAAGAAAATAATACTCGCCACCAACAAAAACGGTTGCTCGCTCGCTCGGTAGCTCAACCGTTCACCGATCTCCACTAACCCTTTTGCTTGCTCTTCTACATGAAAAGAGACCAGTCGGTGTTGAAATTCCGTCACTCCTCCATGCCCACCCGCAGCCATAGCCGCTGGAGCGCTTAAAGTAAACAAGGCAAGCAATAAGAAATAGGTTAGCTTCTTCATAAGGCACGCGCTGAGTAGCCCAACCACATTCATTACGCAATAGCAAGATAATACCACAATGAACTATTTACTCAAAAACCTTAAATTATTTGACACGTCAAATCGAACCCCATAGACATCTCGAAGCTATTTGAAGCTAAACACAACAACATCTCTAACCTATAACACCATCAAACACCAATGACCTTATTTATACTCATGGTTGTCGTCTTTGCGCTGGGCTACTTGGCAATTGCCATGGAGCACACCATCAAAGTAGAAAAAGCAGCCTCCGCTCTCGTCTTAAGCGTTGTCATGTGGACCATCTACATGTTGGGAGCCCACGACATCCTTTCTCTAGGATTTAGCGATGCATGGACTCATTTCATGCACAGCACCGAACTTCATGATATTTTGGTAGCCCACCCTGACTTTTCCGTCTCCGAGCAGATGCATGAGTTCATTGTCGAAAACCAGATAATCCACCACATCGGTGAAATTTCAGAAATTCTCTTTTTTCTCTTAGGAGCCATGACGATCGTGGAAACGATCGACCAACACCGTGGGTTTAAGCTTCTCACCGACAACATCACCACAACCAACAAGGTAAAACTCCTCTGGATTCTCAGCATCCTCACATTCTTCATGTCCGCTCTCTTGGACAACCTCACCACCACAATCGTCATGATCGCCCTTCTCAGAAGGCTCATCGACGACAAACACACTCGCTGGTTCTTCGCCTCTATGGTGGTGATTGCAGCCAACGCTGGTGGCGCATGGTCCCCCATCGGAGACGTCACAACCATCATGCTCTGGATCGGAAACCAAGTAACTGCAGCCAACATTGTGGCAAAAGTTTTTGTTCCTTCGCTTTTCAACATGATTATCCCTCTCGTTGTCGTTTCATTTTTCATGAAAGGTGCGGTTCAACGCCCAGCAGTCCCCAAAGGGCCAGCCATAACGCCCAAGGAAGAAAAAGAAGCAAGGTTTATACTTGTCATTGGCGTGCTCGCACTTCTCTTTGTTCCCATTTTCAAAACAATCACTCACCTCCCCCCTTACATGGGAATGTTGATGGGACTTGGCATGATGTGGATTGTCACCGAACTCATGCACAAAGACAAACCTGAAGAAGTTAAAAGCCAACTCAAAATCTATGGCATTCTCAAAAATGTCGATGTCCCTACCGTCTTTTTCTTCTTAGGTATTCTCAGTGCTGTTGCGGCACTCCAATCTGCGGGACACCTCAACCTTCTCGCTCAGTACCTAGACAACAGCATGCACAATGTTTACGCCATCAACTCATCCATCGGCGTCCTTTCTGCCATTGTGGACAACGTGCCTCTGACTTCAGCGGCCATGGGAATGTATGACGTCCAAACTCCCGCCATGTTAGCCGCTGTAGCCCCCGAAAGCCATGCCTACATGGAGCATTTCGTGCAAGACGGCACATTCTGGGAACTTCTCGCTTACTGCGCAGGAACAGGTGGATCCATCCTCATTATCGGATCTGCCGCAGGGGTTGCTGCTATGGGACTAGAAAAAATTGATTTCTTCTGGTATATGAAGCACATCTCCCTCCTTGCAGCCCTCGGGTATTTTGCAGGAATCGGAGCTTATTACGTGCAGGAAACCCTCCTCCACATCTAATTTTTTCAATCCTCTCCCAATCTTAAAATCAAACCGAGGTTCTTCCTGAACCTCGGTTTTTTTATTCCCTCATCATCCTAAAATTCACAGT
>CAZOWD010000075.1:0-8990 GCA_964583225.1 uncultured Verrucomicrobiales bacterium
AAAACAAAAGGCTCAGCGGTTAGGCTGAGCTTTATAAAAATGGTACAGGAAGAGGGATTTGAACCCCCGACCACCTCGGTGTAAACGAGACGCTCTACCGCTGAGCTATTCCTGCACGTTTCATTTTTCTGTGGCGAAACTTTCGCTTCGCAGCCCCGAAGATCGGGACGCGCGAAAGAAAGCCGAATTTGAGAAGTTATGCAACACTTTTCTTAATCTTTTTTCGATTTTTTTTCACTCCCCAATAAACTCCGCTGAAAACCACAACAATCACTCCCCCTCCCACACCGTAAACCCACCACGGGAGTGGTATGGGAGCAACTAAACGCATCGATATCGGTTTTTGATCCGTTTCTCTAAGGTTATAACACCATTTCAATGTTTTGCCATCGGCGGATATTTCATCGGCATTACTTTCTAGCGCTGCCTTTGGCAAATGCACCGTGTAACGGAATTGAGAATCGCCGAGCATGGACGTGCTGTTTTTGCCCACATACTCATCGAGCAGCGGTTGTAGGTTCACACGGCGCACAACCTCAACAGAAAGCCCATTCCTCTGAGTTAAAATATCCCCCACCAGCGCATGGAGCATTTTATTCGACTTACTTTCAGCATCTTTTTTGTTTCCCGATGCATCTCCATCAATGCCCCCTTCAAATTCTACCCCAGGCTCGGTTTCTATCTCGATTTGAATCACCCGTTGTCCGCGCACCAAATCCACCCGATTTTTCACCAGCGTCAGATGGTCTTTATGTCCCAATTCCCGTTCTAAAATTTCAACAAGCTCCTTGGCATCTTTTGCTGAAAAAATCATCCCCGGCACCTGATAGCGCATTTTTAGGTGCGATGAGCCATCTTCCCGAATCACAATTTCCTCGTCTCCTTCGATACAAGAACTCAACATCATCAAAAAAACTGCACCTAAGGCCAAACATAAAACTTTCATCGAGGCGCAGATCCTGCCCCAATCGCTCCCACTGTGCAACCGCCAAACTTGGAACTTGAACCCTCAATGATCAATTCTACTCTACCCCCATGCACCCATGGCACGATAAACTCTCTCAATGGTTTTTCCAAACCGATCAATCATCGCTCCCTTGGCTCCCCAGCCTAATCGTGGACGCCACAGTCCTCTTGGGCGTCATTCTTATTGCAGTAGCCGCTTATTACATCACCCGAAGCGTCATCATTGGCATCATCAAAAAAGTTGTCAAAAGAACCCGCAACACGTGGGATGACGAATTACTACACAGCCGGATTTTCACTTGGATCTCCCTACTCGTGCCCACCATCATCATCTGGAATGTGGCACCCGACGCCGTCGTCACCCAGCACTCGGGCGAGCTAGTTTTTGCGGATTTCATCCAAACGGTAGCCTCGATAGCCATCATCATCTTGGCGTTTCTCTCCGCCAATTCCACGCTCAACATTATCGAGCGCATCTACCGTCGCTACCCCGTTTCGCGCGAACTTCCGATCAAGGGGATTCTTCAAGTCATTCAAATCATCCTCGTTTTCAGTTCGATCATCTTTATCATCTCCATTCTCCTTGGCAAATCCCCCGTCCTCATCTTCTCAGGACTCGGCGCGATGACCGCCATTCTGATGTTAATTTTTAAAGATTCCATCCTCGGCCTCAGCGCAGGGATTCAGCTTTCAACCAACCGCATGGTGGCTCGGGGCGATTGGATTGAAATGCCTAAGTTTGGCGCCGATGGCGAGGTGCTCGACGTAGCACTCACCACCGTCAAAGTCCGCAACTGGGATAAAACCATCACCACAATCCCCACTTACGCCCTCATCTCCGATAGCTTTAAAAACTGGCGCGGAATGAGTGAATCCGGCGTCCGACGCATCAAACGCTCTATTTACATCGATATTTCTTCCATTGAATTTTTAAGCGAACAACAGATCGATAAACTCAAAAAAGTCAACTTACTCAAAAAGTATATCTCAGAAAAAGAATGCGAAATCGCCCAATGGAACAAACAACTTCCAGAAGAAGGACAAGACAACCCGATCAACGCCCGAGCGCTCACTAACCTCGGGACATTCCGTGCCTATGTTCGTGAGTATGTTAAAAACCACCCCAAAATTGACGACACTCAAACTCTTCTCATCCGCCAACTTCAACCTACTGAACACGGAATCCCCATCGAGCTCTACATCTTCACAAACGACAACCGATGGGTCGAATATGAATCGATCCAATCCGACATCTTCGACCATCTGCTCGCCATCCTCCCCGAATTTAACCTCCGCGCCTTCCAGAGTCCTAGCAACCAGGCGGTGAAGGAGTTAAGAATTAGAAATTAGTTTTTTTTAGTTTCCATCTTGCCTCTCACCGCTCAGCCAGTAAACCATCTGCGTGGCTTTACAAACAGATTTCGACAGCATCATTCCCCGCCGAGGCACGGGGTGTATCAAATGGGACCGATTCCCCGAACTCGATCCGTTCTGGGTCGCCGACATGGATTTCTCAGCCCCCAACTGCGTATTAGAAGCATTGCAAAAACGTGTTAAACACGGAGTATTTGGTTACGCTCAACCTCATGACGGACTCATTGACAGCCTACTCGGCTATATGAAAAACCGTCACGGTTTGGACGTTCAGGAAGATCACATCGTTCACCTCGGTGGCATGGTTATAGCCCTTTCGCTCGTTGCCCGTGCCGTTGGCAAGCCCGGCGACGCCATTATGACATGCTCCCCGATTTACCCTCCATTTCTCAGCGTGAATCAAGACGCCCAAATGGAAAACATCTCCGTTCCTCACATTCTCAACAATGGTCGATGGGAATTCGACTGGGAAGCCATGGAGGCAGCGGTTACGCCAAAAACGAAAATTTTTCTTCTCAGCAATCCACAAAACCCACTGGGTCGTGTATTCACTCGTGCCGAAATCGAACAACTCGCGGAGTTCTGCCTCAACCACAACATGATTCTCGTCTCCGATGAGATCCATTGCGATCTCGTGCTCGACGAATCCGCCACCCCGCACGTCTGTGGAGCCAGCCTTCCCGACCGATTCCAAAGCAATATCATCACTCTTCTCGCTCCAAGTAAAACGTATAACATCGCAGGGCTTGGATACGGATTTGCCATCATCAAAAACGATTCCCTCCGCCGCAAATTCAACAACGCCAAAGGACACACGCTTCCAGAAATCAACTGTCTTGCTTACTACGCAGCCGAGGCGGCCTACCGCGATGGCGAAAGCTGGCGACAAGAATTGCTCGCCTACCTTCGTCGCAACCGCGACACCCTCACCGAATTTGTTCGCAATCGCCTGCCTGGATGCATCGTCCCTAATATCGAAGCAACCTACCTCGCTTGGATCGACTGTCGGGCACTCGGGCACGACAACCCTGCCGAATTTTTCGAAAAAGAAGCAGGGCTCTATCTCTCCGACGGCAATTATTTTGGAGCGCCTGGCCACGTGCGATTTAACTACGGATGCCCACATAGCCGCGTCCTCGAAGGACTTGAGAAAATGGCTAAAGTCATTGCCTAAGAGACTAAAAAACACTAAATTCGCGCTGAAACCATGAAAATCACGCTTCCAACCACCCTTCTCGCTCTTGCGTTTCCTTTGCTAACACCCGCTTCCGCTGATGTTGAAAATGATATTCAATGGGGAGTCGAAG
Organism: uncultured Verrucomicrobiales bacterium; assembly: GCA_964583225.1. Lineage (GTDB taxonomy): Bacteria > Verrucomicrobiota > Verrucomicrobiia > Verrucomicrobiales > Akkermansiaceae > Oceaniferula. Next base: position 3,648 of record CAZOWD010000075.1, read on the forward strand.
GGGTCACCGGCTACCGAAGCAACTACATTTATCGGGGATTTGAACTCTCCGAAAGCACACTTGATTTTCAACTCGAAGCCGAAATCGCACTTTCCGACTCCCTTTCCTTCAACATTGGTGGGTGGTATGCCACGGAAACAGGCAATGGCAACTTTGACGAGTCTGCTGGATTTCTAAAACTCCACTACCTAGCCACCGAGCACCTCACACTCGGCACCAGCGCCACCTACAGAAACTTCAACCAATCTCTCTTTCGAGAAGGAGTTGATTTAGGCGTTTTTGGAACTTGGCAATTCTGCCGAGATTTTGGAATCACACTTGGAGCTTACTACGATACGGGAGCTGATGGATGGTATGGAAATCTGGAAACCAACTGGAGCAAAACACTCTCTGAGAAAACCTATTTCTCGCTACAAACGGGCGTCAGCGCCGTAGACAACTACTACGATCGCGACGGGTTCAATGACGTTTACGGGCGACTTTCTCTCACATACAACATCTCCGATGCCGTTTCCGTCACTCCTTACGTTGGAGGTTCTGCGCTTCTGGATGACGATGACCTGGGCGACGACAACGCCTTTGGAGGTATTTGGTTCGTCGTTAGATTTTAATCAATCTCACTAAGCCACTGAACAAAATCCCCACATCTTACCGCGCTTGGCTTGCCACAGGGCGCATCGCCAACCTCCCCACGGTCTGGAGCAATGTGCTGGTTGGCTTTTTTTTAGCTCAACTCTGGATGTTTCATAGCGGTGATCGTCCCGAAACTGATTGGCTACCTTTAATCATAGCTCTCATCTCATCCTCTCTGCTCTATGTCGGTGGGTGTTTTTTGGGAGATGTGCGCGACCTGAGTTTTGATCGTAAACACCGCCCTAACCGACCGTTACCTCAGGGCATCATCAATCCGGTTACAGTTCACCGCGTTGCATGGGCATGTTTTTTTGTGGCATTGCTTCTCGCTAGTTTTCATCCACCTTCCCCAGCTACAGCCTGCATTCTCACACTCGCAATTCTTAGCTATGCCGTTTTCCACAAAACAAATAGAATCCTAGCACTCTCACTTATGGGAACATGCCGCGCGCTCCTTATTCTTTACGCTTTTTCTTTTGTTCAACCCTCCCTCCAGCTTTTACTTAGTCCACCTTCACTCACGCTCGCACTCATCGTGGGTATTTACACCGTATTTTTATCCAGCGTCGCAGCCACCGAAAGCTCTCCCGAAAAAGTTAGCTTTCGTAAACCACTCTTCACCGGAATGCTCACGCTCCCGTTATTGGCTTACGCATTCATTCATGGAACCCACCCCATCGCCTTCGGTGTAGCGTTTCTCATTTATTTGCTTTGGACGGCGAGATCCTTCAAAGAACTCAATCATTCCAAACCCGTTTTTGTTTCGCGATCTCTCGCTGGTTTTTGCCTGCTCGATGCCTGTTTGGCCACCGCATACGCTCCTTATCTAGGAATCATCTGCTTATTCCTTTTCATCGGATCGCTCAGTTTGCAAAAACTAGCCCCCGCAACTTAACTTCCGAGTTCGATAAAAATCATCTCATTTCATGATTTTCAACCGGAAGGAATTAAGCTAATTTCTCTCTCATCATCATGGCAATCAAACCTAAAATAAAACGCATTTCCCATCTCACCGTTGGTGATTTTTTCAAAAGCCATGGCAAAGCGCTCCAACTCACACTTCAAGGTTCCGAAATTGGATTCGATCGAAAAATCCTCGAACCAACAATCAACCACCCTGGGTTAGCACTTGCGGGATACCTTTCCTATTTTGCACACAAACGCATTCAAGTTCTAGGAAACTCCGAACAATCTTTCCTCAGCAAACGCACGGAAAAAGAGCAAATCAAACGCTTCCGCACAATCTGCAAACGCAATATCCCCTGCGTGGTTACCTCACGCGGGAAAAACCTTTCTCCCGCCCTGCTCCAAGTAGCAAAAGAAGAAGGCATCGCCGTGTTCAAAACTCCCATGGTGACTATGAAATTTGTCAACGCTGCGACACTTCTCCTTGAAAATGATTTTGCAGCATCCACGACACGCCATGGGTGCATGGTCGACTACCGAGGTGTGGGTGTTCTCATCATGGGAAGTAGCGGGGCTGGAAAAAGTGAAGTTGCCATCGGGCTACTCGAACGCGGAGGTGCCTTGGTTGCCGATGACATGGTGATTCTTCGAAAAGTAGGCCGCGAACTCATCGCCACTTCTAAAGAATTTTCTCGTGGATTTATCGAAATGCGCGGAATCGGCATTATCAATGTTGCCAGCCTCTACGGATACGGAGCCGTCCGCCCAAAAAAACGGCTCGATCTCGTGGTAACACTCAAACCATTCAAAGACCTCAACAAAGTCGATCGGCTAGGGGTTAACCGAAAAACGTATAGAATTTTAGACCAAGAAATCACACATGTCGAAATCCCTGTGGCTCCTGGTCGAGATACCACGCGTCTCGTTGCCACCACTTGTCTTGAACATCAACTCCGGAACATGGGACACGATATGGCGGCCGATTTCGAGCAACGCCTCCTCGATCAAATGTCTAATCAATCTCCAGGAACCACTTCGTAACATCCTTTAAATTAAGAAACTTCATTTCATTTTCTATAAAAAGAAAAATTTTACCTTCCCCATCGAGGAGAACCCATTTACAATACGCCCGTCAAAGTCTAGCAACTAACATTCTACTATAATGCCTTCCGCCGAATTCACCGTCAACAACAAGCTGGGAATCCATGCCCGCCCCGCCGCTCAGTTCGTCAAAACAGCGAGTCAATACTCCTGTGAAGTTCAAGTAGAAAAAGATGACGAGTTCGCCGATGGAAAATCTATCATGGGTCTTATGATGCTAGCCGCAGGGTATGGATCTGTTTTAAAAATAACAACCACTGGTGATGATGCTGATGAAGCACTCAAAGCTCTCGGTGAGTTGATCGGTCGCAATTTTGAAACCTAATCCGTTTTCAAAACTCAACAAACACGCTCCTCACCCGAGCCTCTTCAATTTGAAGTAAAAAACATTCTTTATTCTGACTTCTTGACTCAGCTTGCATAAATGTGCAGACTTGTCACACATGAAGGGTTTGAGTCAGGAAAAAATAATACAAGGCACCGCTGGATCGCCTGGTATTGCCTTTGCGCCTGTTCATGTCGAAGCTCGCGGAACTTCAGCTCCAGACGCTTACTCCATCACAGAAGAGCAAGTTGCCAGTGAACAAGAGCGCTTTAATAAAGCTCTAGAAATCACAAAAAAACAACTCAACGACCTCCACGATCACATCGCCAATATTTCTGGCAACGATACGGGAAAAATTTTCGACACACACGTGATGGTGCTCGAAGACCCCATGCTCATCAAGCAGGTTCGAGACATGATCGCGGATCGGCTTCAAAATGCCGAATATGCCTTTTACGCAGTCATTCAAAACTTTATTGAATCGATGCGTCGCCTCAACGACGACTATTTCAAAGAGCGCGCCACGGACCTCGATGACGTTTGTCAACGCGTCTTAAAAAACTTTCAAGCTGACGCTCCGACTGAGAAATCGGATCACCCCAACTACAAACACATCCTCATTGCTTACGACCTTTCCCCGAGCGATACAGCGACGATGGATCGCTCCATGATTCTGGGATTTGCCACCGAGCAAGGGAGCGTCAACTCACACACTGCCATCCTCGCTCGATCCTTGGGAATCCCAGCCATTGTAGGATTAAAAAACATACTTCTTGAGGCGGAAACTCTCTCTAACTGCATCCTCGATGGATACTCGGGAAAACTCATCCTCAATCCCACAGAAGAGACGCTCAAATACTACAAAGCACGGGCCGCCCGCAAAGAAAAAGCTCTCAAAAAACTTGAAGAGCTTCGCGAGAAAAAAACACAAACCTCTGACGGACACCGGATCACACTTTCAGCGAATATCGAATTTATCAACGAACTCCCCATGGTGAAAAAATCGGGAGCGGAGGGCGTTGGCTTATTTCGCAGCGAATTTCTTCTACTCGAAAATTCTGAACTCCCCTCAGAAGACCAACAAACCGAAGTTTATTCAGAACTCGCTAGTGCAACTAACCCGCACACGGCCATCATTCGAACCCTCGACGCAGGAGGCGACAAGTTACCCGTTGAGCCGCTCTCAAACCCAGAAGCCAATCCATTTTTAGGATGGCGAGGCATCCGAGTCTCCCTCACCCGCACAGATATTTTCAAAGATCAACTCCGCGCCATCCTCCGCGCCAGCGCTCACGGAAAATTGGGCGTTATGTTCCCCATGGTTTCAGGTCTTCGTGAAACTCGAGCCTCCAAAGAGCTTGTAAAAATCTGTATGGACGAACTTTATCAGGAGAATATCCCATTCGATGAAAATATCGAAATCGGGGTAATGATCGAGGTTCCATCGGCCGCGCTTATGACTCGCGAAATCGCCAAAGAAGTCGACTTTTTCTCAATAGGAACAAACGATCTCATTCAATACACCGTTGCCGTAGACCGTGGCAATAGCTATGTTGCGCACCTTTACAAAACAACCCACCCCGCAGTCATCCGTCTAATCAATCTTACGATTTTAGCCGCTAAGGAAAACGGAATTTGGACTGGGATTTGTGGTGAAATGGCTAGCGACCTCAAACTCACCCCACTCCTTGTAGGGCTCGGCATCGATGAACTTTCCGTAGGATCTCATATCCTACCCAGCATCAAAAAAGCGATCGGAACTCTCTCCCAATCCGACTGCGCTGAGATGGTCGATCAAGCCTTACAAGCTCCAAGCAGTGCCGACATCATGAACCTCACTTTAGAGATGGCTCATTCTCACTACGGCGATCTTTTAGATTAAAACCAACCCCATCTCTTTTAAATGAATGCAACGGTCATCGCGGGAGCAACTCTCCTTTCTCTCGTAGCTTCTTGCACGCCTTCAGCTCAAAAAACTCAAAAGATAGGTTCTGGGCAATGGCATGACATTCAAAAAGTCCAACGAACCTCCACCGACAACACGGGAAAAATCCAAGCGCGAGTCGACGGTCACACCATCATAGGGACCATCACTTGGCGCCCCTATAACCCAGCGAAAGATTCCTCCGTCAAAACATGGTATGGCGATATGGAGCGCCAACCGCCAGCTAATGTTGTCGAGAAAATCACCCTTTCCGTTGATGGAGTCTCCATCGCAATCCCCCAATCATCGTATCGGCCGATCTGCTCTCAGTGGGACACCAAAAATTCAGCATCCTACCTGAATCTAAACCGACAAAATGAAAAATACCGTCTTACAGTATCTGTCGGAGACGGAAGCGGTGGTTGGGCTGGTGTTTTTATCTTTAACCCATCTA
>CAZOWD010000076.1:0-8592 GCA_964583225.1 uncultured Verrucomicrobiales bacterium
AGCGCAAAAAGCGCATGAAGGCAAATCGTCATAAGAAGCGTCTTCGTTATAAGTCTTAATGAGTTGGGGATCACCCCCCGCCTTATTAGGCTTAGCAAAAAAGAGATACAGCCTCGTGTTGTATCTCTTTTTTTTGGGCATCTTTTTCAAGAAAACAAACTCTTTCTTTTTTTGCGCCACCCGCTATATTTCAAACTGTCTCCATTATGAAACACCGCATCGCCTTTCTTCTCTCCTCCCTCCTCCTCTGGTCCTCCTGCCTAGCGCACCCCGGAGGTCTTGGCGCACACAGCACTCCCGAATCACGCAAAGCCCACGCCGAGCTTCTCGCGGAAACGATCAAGCTGGTTGCGGACATTCAAACCAGTAACACCTCGGCCACTACCCCGACCAACGCCACAGCGGATGAAAAACAAACGCCACAAAACGACGAACCCGCCGTCCCTAAAAACGATGGAGTGCGCGTCAGCGTTCTAGGCTACCATGATTTTTCCACCAAGAAAAAGGCAACCGCCATGATCATACCAACGGAAAAATTCCGCAAACAAATGAAGGCAATTAAAGATCTCGGCTTAAACGTCATCACTCTTGCCGATTTTATGGCGTGGAAACGGGGCGAAAAAACACTTCCAGACAAATCCATTCTCATCACCATCGATGATGGATGGAAAGCAGTTTACACCGACGCCTACCCCATCCTCAAAGAATTTGGCTTTCCCTTCACTATATTTCTCTACACGAACTACGTCGACGGCGGAGGTAGCGCTCTAACCACTGACATGATTCAGGAAATGGAGCAGCACGGATGCACTATCGGCAGCCATTCAGTCTCCCACCCCTACCCCAGCAAAATCAAATCCTATCAGAAAAAAGGGCCCGAAGTATTTACCAAATATCTCCACACGGAAATGGCAGACTCAAAAAAAATCCTCGAGTCGAAATTCAAACAACCTGTCACGACCTACGCTTACCCCGGCGGTTATGTTACACCTGAAATGCTTCCTGTCGCCACCGACTGCGGTTACCAATTTCTCTTCACCGTGCTTCCAGGAAAAATTGTCAGAGCAACCGATAACATGACGCTGCCCCGCTACATCATCTTGGGAACCCACGACTACATTTTCCGCAACGCGACCAGCTTTAAAGCCACGCGCACCAGCAGAGCTACTCATGGAGCCATGGTTCAATTGCTACCACACCCCGTCACGCCCGCTCCGGGATCGCTTACTCCATCGCGCACCCCTACCATCAGCGCCGACCTCAGCAAAGTTTCCAACCTCGACCCCGAGTCCATCGTAATGCGGGTCGCAGGATTTGGCAAAGTGCCTGCTAAATTTGATTCAGACAAACATCAAATCTCGTGGAAAATCAACCGACCTCTCCACGCTCGCGAATGCAAAGTCAGTATCCAGTGGCGTCTACTCAACGAAAAAAAATACCAAAAAGCCATGGTTTGGACCTTCCAAATTGACCGAGAAGCCTCCTATGTTCCCAAAAAACTCCCAACCGATTAAAACGCTTCTCCTCAATCGAACAACCCACTTCAGCACACGCGCCCCACTTCATTATGCCCACTCAATCATCCCAACGCTTCGGCGGAATTGCTCGGCTTTACGGAGAATCTGCTCTCGAAAACTTTAAATCCGCCCACGTTTGTGTCGTTGGCATCGGAGGCGTAGGCTCATGGAGTGTGGAATCTCTAGCCCGATCAGGCGTGGGAACGATCACAATGGTTGATCTCGACGAAATTTGCATCACCAACATCAACCGCCAACTCCACGCCATGGATGGTGAAATTGGCCGACAAAAAACAGCGGCTATGGAGAGCCGAATTCGAGCAATCAACCCCGATTGCCACGTCAACTGCCTCGAAACCTTCTTCACCAAGCGCAATGCTTCCGAAATTCTAGATCAAGGGTTTGACTACGTTATCGATGCCATCGACCAGACTCTCCCCAAAAGCCTGCTCCTCGCCTCATGCCATCAGCGCAACATTCCTATCATCAGCTGTGGCGCTGCGGGCGGGCTAACCGACCCCACTCAAATTCGAATCGACGATCTCTCCAAATCATTTAACGACCCCCTACTCAACCAAGTTCGAAAAAACCTTCGCAAGCTCTACGGGTTTCCTCAAGGCGCAGATCCGAAAAAAAAGATCAAACCCAAAAAATTTGGCATCGAGTGCATTTTCTCTTCCGAATCTCCCGTTTACCCTCAGTGCGATGGAAGCGTTTCCCATCAACGCCCCCCACTACCCAAAAATGGAGAAAATCAAAGCGCCCGACTCAACTGCAACTCTGGCTTTGGAAGCATCACCCACATGACCGCCACAGTCGGACTTTTTGCAACCTCCCGATGCTTAAAAAAACTTGCCGAGCAGTCAATCAAGACGACTTCACAACTTGCTGAATAGCGGCAAACACATCTTCAGCCCGCTTGATTTTCAACCCTCTTTTCGCGATAAATACTGGCTGCTCTGAAACGGGCACATTATCCCGTCCGTGCGATCCTTTCACCAAACTCGCATCCAGCGGAATAACGTCCAGCAATCCACGCAAGCCTAGCTTTTTCTTCATCAAAAACGCCCCAATTTTCACTTTGGGAAATGTAATTTCGGGGTCAACAAACAACTCTACGGGGTCGTAACCAGGCTTCCGATGGATATCGACACAACGTGCAAAATCAGGAGCCACAGCGTCGTCTTCCCAATAATAATAAGTAAACCAAGCATCCGCCTCTGCTACGGCAATCAAATCTCCCGCTCTCTCCGTAGCAACACCTTCTTCCCAAAGATCGGAAGCAACACGCACTTCTTCAACCCCATCAAGATCCTGCAAGAGCGCTATGACCTCATCGCGAATGGAAGCGTCATTCAGATACACGTGAGCAATCTGATGGTCGGCCACAGCAAACACCTGACACCCTCCCGCATCCAGCGTTTCCAAGCCCAGTTCATTTTTTACCTGAATCCATCCGCGCTTGCGAAATTCTCGGTTCAGGTGGATCGCTCGGTTCACTTTAGAAATCCCATACTCGGATAGCAAGACCACCTCCACTCCTACCGCTTCATAAAAATCAATCAACGTCCCAACCACCCCATCAATCGCGAACAACTCTTCCTCGATCTCTGGAGCCTCTGGACCAAATTTCTGCAAACAATAATCGAGATGTGGCAGGTAAACGAGGTTGAGCGTGGGCTGATGGTGAGTTTCTACCCACATTGCCGATTCTGCAATCCAGATGGACGAATCAATCCCTGCGGCAGGGCCCCAAAACGCAGGAAAAGGAAATTCGCCAAGGTCGGCCTTGATCGCCTCGCGCATCTCCATCGGTTGCGTGTGCACATCAAAAACTTTGCGACCATCCGCAGGATACATCGGCCGAGGCGTCACCGACCAATCCACCGAACTATACATATTATACCACCAAAACATCTGCGCGCAGGTAGCCGATGGATCATCGTTCCGGAGTGCATCCCAAATTTTCTCGCCGCGAACTAAGTGGTTGCTCTGTTTCCAAAATTTCACCTCAGCGGCTTCTCGGTCATACCAACCGTTCCCCACAATCCCGTGAGATTCTGGAGATTCACCTGTCAGATAGCTCGACTGAGCCGTGCAGGTCACCGCTGGAAAAGCAGGAGGAAAAGACGTTACAACTCGCCCCTTCGACTTAGCAAATTTCCGAATCGATGGCGTAAAATCTCCAATTAACCCTCGGGTTAATCCAACCACATTGATGACAGCGACACGAGACATCTAAAACTCCAAAAGCTGTATTTACTTTAACGTCTTGTGGGGTAGCGCAAACGTGAATGCCTTTTATTCTGAATCGCGGGAGCAGGAATTTGATCTTTGCTACTGTATTCCCTCGAAGGCAACACCCCAGGCCCATCAGCAAACTCACGCAAAGGTTTATCCACCTTATAGCGGCTCTCGGTATCTGCAGCCGCAGATTGCCGCGACAACTCGCCTGTAATGATTTTAGGCTGCATAAAAATAAGAAGCTCGCGACGTTCCACTTCTTTTGAATCAGAACGGAACAATCTCCCCAGTAGAGGAATACTACTTAATACGGGGACTCCCGACGTATTATTTTTGATTCGCTCCGTAACCAAACCGCCCAAGACAACTGTGGAACTATCCGGAATCGTCACTGTGGTTGAAATCGATTCCGTCACAATCGTTGGAATTTCATTTCCATCGATGATTTGGTTTCCTTGAATCGCCTCATTTAGCAACGAAATTCTCAATGTCACTTCATCGTCAGAGTTAATGAGTGGCACCACTTCAAACCGCAGCAAAACGTCCCGATATTCAATGTTTGTGCTCTGGCTTGCACCAGCAACAGTTCCCCCACTCGTAAAAGTATTTGTAGGCACCGCTACACGTTGTCCCGATGAAATAACCGCCTTACGGTTATTGGCCGTGTAAACAGTTGGGCGGGAAAGGACCTTAAAATCAGAATTTGCCTCGAGAGCCTGAATGGCGAGCGTTAAATTATCGAGCTGACCATAAAATTTTAATCCGCCTGATCCCGCCGTAGCCAAGGCCGACGATCCCCCTAAATTCAACAGATCTTCAAATGGATTATTCCCCGTAAACTTTTTAGAATCCAAGTTAGAGTGAAGCCCCCAATCCACTCCCGTTTTTTTAGTATTCCCAGCAGACATATCTCCAAACACCGTAGAGATCATCACCTGTTGAGGACGACCATCCAATTTATCAATCAGTTCGGAAACAATCCGCAAACTCTCTGGCGGACCTTGCACCAAAATGCTATTTGCCAAATTATCCGCAACAATCAACGTTTTCCCAATCACCAAAGACTCAGGCATATCACTCACGTTAAACTCCTGAACAGATTCCACACCACCACCTCGACTACTTGAGCCACCATTGTTTCGGCTTGATGAGCTTCTATTAGAAGTTGTTTGACGACGATTATGCGTCGACGCTCCCCCTCGGCTACCTGATTTCCCTGCGCTCGATGGATCGACCGCCGATAAAGCATCTGACGCAACCTGAAGAAAATCGCTTGCGATCATAAAACGTAACTTACGCTTGATAAAATTGTTATGGTTGGGTGGCGCATCAAATTCGCGCGCAAGCCCTTCGACAAAAACAATATCGACGGGACGCCCCATGATAAATAACTTGTTAAGTCGTGGACTCGCCACAATCTGAACAGGAATATCTTCCCCAGCCGAAGCCCCTGAAGAGGCAGAAGATGGATTACTTCTCACTCCGGGAACCGGAGGACGCCTAGTGCTACGCGACGCCCCAGTTGTCACCCCAGCCGTGGTTTTGCGTTGCTGCTGAGCGTTCATAATTTCGTTCAGCGTTGTTGCCACGTCTTCAGCATCAGCAAACCTCAACTGCACCCAAGAGGTGCTCACGTTTCCAGCGGCAACGTCAATATAACGCTGCTGGTTCAGCAACTTCCGGATAAAAGAAGATTTTCCCGTGATGATAATGGCGGAAGCGTTGGGGACGGGTGCTATTTTAGCGCCAGGCCCAAGTCCGTTAATGCTCTGAGTAAACGTTCTCACAGCCTCTTCAGGCTTAATAAAATTCAAGCGCATGAAGTAGGAAATATACGCATCGCCCTCAGGGATATCAGAAGGGTTATCAATAATATCTTCATATTCTTCCGGAGCATTGGCTGCCGCTCCTTGAGCTTTAGGTAACAATTTCACCTCATTGGCACCACTGGGAACCAATGCGTATCCTTCCATTCCCAATACTTTCTCCAACAAGACCGCCGCTTCAGAATTGGTAAGTGGTCCACGCTGATAAAACCGAATCTCTAAATTCTGAGTTGCAGAGCTTAAAAGCACACGCCGCCCTGTGTATTTGGTGTATTCATCCGCCACGTCCTGATCATCCCAATTGCTTCCGTCAATAACTTGACCTGCGGTAACCGCCAAAGCGTCGGGATCTGGACGGTTCCGCGCACGAGCACCACCTCGAACAGGATGCAAACCAGGAGGATTCACCCCAGGAACAGGTCCCACATTTCTTCTAGGTGCATGAGACCTTACTGGTGAAGGAGGCGCAGCAATGGGAACATTCGGCACAACTGGGTTCGCCTTGGGATCTACATTTTTAGGAGAAGTGGAGCTTCCACTCTTCTTCTGATGAGACGTAGCACCCGATTTCGCAGGCGACGAACCACTTGGCCTCGGAGGCGTCTGAGCTGTAGCCACTGCAACCACAGCGGCCAAACAAAGACTAAAGAAAACAGGAAGATTTAGTTTCATAAAAATAAGTAAAAAGAATGAGAAGGGAGATTTTATTTATGACGTGGCACATACCGAACGCGCTTGGTCGGCTTATGCACTCCGGGAGGGAGAGGTGGAACCATTGGAGGTCTAGTATGAGATTTTGAACTTGAGCTCGTGCGATGACTACTCGTTTTTTTAACGCTCCCTTTCGAACTTGAAGACGCTCTAAGGGCTACAATTTTTTCATCGTAAGTGATCCATCCTTTTTGACCACCCTTACTCACCAACACTTTGGATTGCTTGGGTGATTGCACATTTTGTTTCACCTCCAACAGTTTAAAAGCTCCTGATGAATACCCAGGAATAAAGCGAATCCGCTCTTTCCTATTTTTTTTGTTTATCAGCGTTACAGAGTATCCGTTGGGGCTTGGTCGAATGCTACCGAGCGACCATTCTCGCTCCAATGGAGACACCACCGTAGGCACCGCCCTAGCGGGTTTAATCGTAAAAGGAGAATTAGTCCAAAGCCGCGAATACTGCATCAAGCGAGGTTTTTCGGGTGGTTTTGCCGACACCCATGCAGCCATCACGCTATAAGCGGCGACTAGAAAAAATAACTGGGATCGTTTCATAGAATATCGGTAAAAATAAAGGACTAAAAATCAAGGGATCGTTTACAGAATTAAAATCGAAACATCAAGTGCAGATTACTGGTTCGGTGAGGGTGGCGAAGCTGACGCCCCTGCGCCGTCGGCTTCCAACTCTTCTTCAGGAATTGGAGTAAACCAGCGAGTCACCCAGATATCGCAATCAATCCGAGTGGGGTCGTTCCTCTGCGGAGTAATTCGCAAATGCGTGATCGATTGTGATTTCTTCGGATCCTGAAGCTCTACGAGCCAGCGATAAAGCTCCGCATCGCGGCAATTCACAGTGGCGCGAACGACGGCGCTCCGAAATTCGCCCTCCTCCTCTGGATTTTCTTTAAGTGGGGTGGGACGTTTTTTGAGCTGAATGCGGTGCTTGCTTGCCGTTTGCTCCATAAACATCACCAACTCGGCCCGAATACTAGCATGCGTTCCTTTAGTTGGCATATTTTTAGCCAACCAATCAACTTCATCTTGATGCGTGCTCGCTTCTTCGAGCTGAATCTTTTTCAACTGAAGCTCCGCTTCCCCCTTTTTTAGCTGCACTTTTTTCTTCTGCAACGCCTCTGAATAAGAAGTATAAGCAAACAAATTGAGAATCAAAAATGCCGCTCCCAAAAGAATCATGATCAATTTTTTCTCACGTGCATTCATAACTCAGTATCCTCCTCTTCCAAAATCCCTTCATAATTAAACACCCGCTTTCCCGTTTTGGAATCAGCCTCCGCTGGCGGAGTGCTCCAGTGATACTCTGGTAACATCCTCCTGAGGTTTCTTGAAAAATTGGTAATCAACCTGATATTGGTGGATTCCCCACGAAGCGTCACCTGCCCCACTTTGGCATCGAACACCTTAAACCTTAACCCCTGACGTGTGGGAATAAGATCCGTTGTCCGCTTTAAAACCGTTAATGGCCAGTGCCGACTATCCACCACAGGAGCCAACTGCTCCCACTGGTCGTAAAACACCCCAATATCTCCGTGTTCAAGAAGAAGCGCATTCAGCTCAGCATCCTGTTTTTTTAACTTTTGACTCACATTCCAATAATCCACAGCCAAATAAGCCATCAATCCAAAATACATCAGCAAAACCGCAGCAACGGCAATACCCAGCTTCGTCCGCTCTGCCTTTTTTCTTTGCTCAGCACGCACATCAGCCGGCACCAGTTTACTCAACGGGTTAGGTAGGATCGGAGTGGGTTTAGGTGCTGGCTCCAAAGATAACCCCAAAGCCGAAGAATACTCACAAATTTGCTCCTCACTCAGATCGGAATCTGCATCCGTCAGCCAAAGCACCGCTTTTTCAACATTCAAATCAACACCCTGAAGCTTCAGTTGATTTAAAGCCAAGCGAACCTCCCTCACAGCATCAGCGGTCACGCCAGTTCCTGGCAAAGATTGGAAATACACCAAATTTTCACCACGAGTCACCCCAAAAACCCAACGCCCCAACTCGCACCAAAAAGTAACCGCATTCGGCTCCATTGGGAAAAATCGAGGCGAAACATCAAACTGTTGTGGAGAACGCCGTGGCATCGAATCCTCCGTAGGCGGAGCCAGCACGACAGCGAGCAACGTCGCCGATCCAGCCTCACCCCCAGCAAAAAAAACATCCACCAACTGCCCCGCATCCTCTTGCGGACGCACGCCTATTTTCTCCAACTGCATCGCAGCGAGGTCGTCAAACATCGACGCGTCATCGGTCTGCGCCTTAAATGGAATTGCT
>CAZOWD010000077.1:0-8591 GCA_964583225.1 uncultured Verrucomicrobiales bacterium
TTCTGGAACGGCAGAGACAAAATCGACAGCTTCTTGCTTAGTGGTGCTAACCACGTTGTTATCGTAGTAACGATGCTCTCCGCCTCCGTCAGCATTCAAACGGAGATTTGAAATCACAGCGTTAGCTCCAGCGGAAGCATCATAATCTGAAATCAAAGCAGTTCCAAAATCAATACCATCAGAGAGATCTGAATCAATATAGAGGTCTGCGCGATTGAAGACTCCATCCGTTCCATTTTCATAATAGCGAGCAAGCACCGCAACATCTACATCTGCAGCAAGACTAAATCCACCTGATGCGGCACCGCCTTCATTTCCGTTATAAAGGCTAATGGTCAATTTGTTACCATTCCAACCAGCCAGTCCCGCTACGTCAGAACCATCGCGCAACAAGATGCCACCAGCCCATCGCTTGGCATCATCCCTACGCATCAAAAAACCAAGCCACACCTCCTGAGAGCCTGCCACACTAGCATCTGCGTTGGTAGAAAAATCATGGTTCGGGTAATTAGAGGCATCAAAATAATCCCCCTGCGATGTTCCATTGATGCTGAACACCTGCGTATTTGCTACTGCAATGCCAGTGCCGTCAGCCATCCCATCCCTCTTAAATCCTGTTGTATCGTCTCCACGCGATGAATAGAGTATAGCAGCTTGAGAACAAGCAACACTGGCTAATGCAATAGCCCCTGTAAGTATAGTTGTTTTATTTGTCATTTTGTTATTAGTTCTAGTTTAATATTAACAATGTGCAGAAAACACCCCGCACCTTAATAAAGAAATAAACAAAGCAATTCCTAACAACAAGATTTTTTTAAAAAAAATTGCTACAGGGCATTACGGATCTCTCCCTAGGACTTAGCACCGCTTATATTCCCCCTTTTCAGTTTAAGCGCTTACGCTTATGTTCTCGGCATGGCTCAATTTCCATCCTGTGTAAGCTCACTTCTTCAAACCCTCATCCAAATCCCCAGTGTCAATCCCGACGATTCACCAGGCACCAACAAAGTCAACGAGGCAAAACTCGCAACATACGTGGGAGATTATTTAAAAGCGATCGGATTCAGCATAACACTCGAAGAAATCAAACCCGACCGCCCCAACCTCATCGCTCGCTCACCCAAGCCTCAAAACTCGGAAAAAGACACCCGCCCACGTGTGCTCTTTGGTCCCCATCTCGATACCGTGGGCGTTGGAGGAATGACTATCGCCCCTTTTTCTGGAAATCTTAAAGATCAAAAAATCCACGGTCGGGGCGCATCAGACACAAAAGGCCCAATGGCAGCAATGTTACAAGCGCTATACAACTGCCGAGATATTTTGCCAACCCTCCCCGTCGCCTTTGACTTTGTTGGATTTATGGGAGAAGAATCCATCCAGTGGGGATCGCGTCACTTTGCCAAACACCACGCTGAGGAATATGAATTTGCGATTATTGGTGAACCCACCTCTCTCGATATCGTTCATGTCACAAAAGGGTCACTCTGGGCCACATTGACCGCCACTGGAAAAGCGGCACATTCCTCTCAACCCGAACGAGGAGAAAACGCCATTCTCAAACTTGCCCGATCACTCGACACCCTCGATAAAAAATTCACCCCAATTCTCTCAAAATTTACTCACTCCGTTCTGGGATCATCCACACAAAACATCGGAATCATTTCCGGAGGAGCACGCGCCAACATTGTTCCTGATCTCGCCAGCGCACAAATCGATATCCGCACCACACCATCGATCTACGAAAAAGGCGGAGCCCTCAGCGTTCTTGAAGAGTTCATCTCCGAAAACCAACTCCCTATCTCCATTTCAAAATTCCACGAAAACCCGCCCATGGAAGTCCCATCTGATCATCCTTGGATCACCCGACTCGCAAGCATCCCCAAAAGCGAGCAAACGTTAAAAACGCCAACGCCTGTAGGAGCTCCATGGTTTTCCGATGCCGCGCACCTCACCACGGCAGGACTTCCAGCAGTCTGCATTGGCCCAGGCTCCATTGATCAAGCCCACACGAAAGACGAATTTATATCCGTCACCGACCTCGAAAACGGGGCAAATTATTTCACCAATCTCATCCGAAGCCTCGCCTAAATCTAAGACTTTTTAGATGATTTATAATCTTCTGGACGTGGTTCTAACTCTTCGAGAATAGTTAGCTCGCAATCGCCTAAACGCAATTCACCGCCTTGGGTTATGCGTGCCCGCAATCCGCCAATCCCCTTCAGAAACTCAAACGTTCCCGGAGCACATGCCTGATCCATCCAGTAGCAAGGTTTACACTCACACGATCCCGTCAACTCCACGCCACCGAGCAAAAAACGTTTATGAATAAGCTCATTTAAATCAATCCCCTTCACAACGACATTGCGGCGAAAAGCCATCGGGTGAAGATCCCCCTGAACAATCTCATCACGGACTCGCTCATAAACAGCCCAGTCAAACAGTGTGATTTGGCCTTTATAATCTTCTTTATAATCAAAAAAACGATCATCTTTCACGCCACGACCCGCTACACACTCGAGACGATCAACCTCAAAAATTTCAAAATCTTTGGCTTTTTTACCATGGCGACCGTAATAATTGTGCCCTGGTGAAATGAAAAGGTGTTTGAGTGTAACTTGCATGAGATTGAGCTTGAAAAAAGACGACGACGATAAAAAGAACTAAATCACTTTAATTTTTTACGAAGAAACGGAGGCAGATCCAAATCTTCCCCATCTACGATATTGGGCGGTTCTTGTTCAAAACGCCCTTTTGGTGTGCCATCTAACTCCAACTCAGGCTGCACTGTTTTCACCTCTGGTTTACGAACTGGTGGAGCGTAGGGGCTAACAGGAGTCTCATCCTCCTCTTCATCATCGACCTCCGACTCTTCATTTTCAACGTCATCGGATTTCTCCTCATCTTCATCTGAAACTTCGGAGACTGGCTCATCCTCTTCGACGTCTTCCTCCTCATCCTCGCCCTCATCTTCAAATTCATCTTCCTCATTAGAAGGTTCAGAAACCTCTTCAGATTCATCTAAATCTTCAGGAGCATCGTCCTCCTCACCTTCCTCTTCATTTTCAGAAAGAAGATCTGGCTCAGAAATTTCAAGCTCAGATTCGGGCTCTGGCTCTTCTGACGTCTCTGGCAATTCAGGCTCTATGACTAGGGCGGGAGCGGGCTCAGGTTCAACCTCCTCAGGCTCATCTTCTTCAGCCATCAATTCATTTTCTGGAAGAGCACTTATGAGCGTAACGCTTAGACTATCTCCCATACTAGCATCCACAGCCGCACCAAAAAGTAGATGCGCCGTTTGAGGAACATGCTTGGAAAGCCCCTGCATCAAACTTTCTACTTCAGATAAAGTAAGGCTCTCTCCTCCACAGATATGCACCAAGACAGTCGAAGCATTTTTAAGCAAACTTCCCTGATCCAAAAGTGGACTCGACAGCGTATTTTCCAGTGCAGTTTGAGTGCGATTTTCACCCTTCGCCATTCCAGAACCAAACAAACAGCGCGAGCGAGGTGCGCGCAAAGCCGTCATCAAATCATCCAAGCCCACATTAATCAATCCAGGCTTCAGAACCAAACGTGTCACCGCTTTTACCGATTCCGAAATCATCTCATCAGCTGCGGCAAACGCCTTATGAATTCCTTCTTTGGCGACAACCAACTCACCCATTCGGTTATTATCAAACGTCACCAAAGCATTGGCCAACACCGACAATTCGTTCAGAGATTCCTCTGCCTGATTCATCCGACGCGCCCCTTCAAAAGTAAAGGGCATCGTGGCAAACACGACAACAAACGCCCCAGCCTCACGGGCCAATCGGCAAACCAAAGGAGCGGCACCCGAACCAGTGCCACCACCTAACCCGACGCATAAAAACACAATCGAGCTATCTTTAAATGCGTCGCGGATTTCTTGATCCGACTCCTGAGCGGCTTTAAGGCCGACCTCTGGATCACCTCCAGCGCCAAGCCCCATCGTCAGATTCTTACCTATCTGAATTTTCTTACTAACAAGCGTCCCTTCCAATGTTCGTACATCGGTGTTCACGCAAACCATCTCAACACCTTCCAAATCATCAAGTGCTACTCGATCCAGCATATTGGCACCGGCACCACCGAGACCTACAATTTTTACGGAAGACTTTGAAATAGTTTGCTGCGGGTTACTGTTGTAAGAAATCATTGTTGGGAAATCTATAATACTTCAAAAAAGAATCAAATAGAATAGGAATAATTCAAAGTTTAGAAATGGTATTTCACAAGGAAACTGACGACATTATCGTCGGTATCAAACCCCTTGGTATCTTTAATTCCATACTTATTTAACCAATACCGGTATTCAATACCCACATACAACTTCGCATCTTCACCCCAAAGCAATTTACCCAAGTTGTATTTCAACTGTGGGCTAAAGTGAAAGTTCGTTGAGTAATCCGAATCTGGAGCAACAAACACCCAATCAGCAAAACCATCAAAAACAATTTCAGAGCTTCCTACAGGAAACGAAATCGACCAAGCGGATGTAAGCTGCCAACCATCAGAAATGTTATCGCTGCGAAGAGGCATCCGATAATACAAATTGAGCTGGAAAAACTTAAATCCTGGAATTTCCAAATCAATTGCGGGACCAGCCAAAAAGGTCTCCACGGGACCAGTTCCATATTCCAACGTTGTCGCTAACAGCGCATCAGAAACAGGACCAATGGCAAAATTCTGACCAAAAATTTTATTATAACTAAACCGAGGAGAAAATTCACCATACACCCCCATAGATTCATCACTATGCTGATAATACGTAAAATCCGTAAAAGAAAAAAGGTCACCAAAAGTCAACCCTGCCGCGTATTCAACCGTTAAAGTATGCTGATCCTCAGGGTCGATAGTGAACCCCTCACCATACAAATAGGTCAAACTAAAATCTTGCCACTGAATAGCGCCATTTCCTCCCGATGGTTCAGCTGGCGGATAATAATCCTCCCCAGCCCAGCAAAGAGAACCAGAAAGCATAACTGCTGAAGCAATGGCCAAAGAGAATCGATTTATAATGGTAGGTGTCGTTTTCATTGTATCAATTTAATAATTTGTCGGAAAATCACAGCTAATCTACAAAACATAGCGCATTTGCCAGACGTTCGTTTTCTTACAAAACACCCCGACAAAATCAACCATATTTTCGACATCATCAAAATACCATCCACGTTCACTTACAACTTGAAATAGTTGCCCCGATTAGGCAAACACTCCGCCCATGATTCAGATGGCAGTTCTCGGCAGTGGAAGCAGTGGCAACGCAACCCTTATCCAGTGTGGCTCTACCCGCATTCTCGTCGATGCTGGGCTCAGCGCCAAACAACTCACCCTTCGTCTCGAAGCTCTCGGCGTTTCGGCCGATGACTTGGACGGAATCCTCATCACGCACGAGCACAGCGACCACGCACGAGGTATCGATGTTCTCCTGCGCAAACGCCGCATTCCCGTTTATGCCAACCTCTTCACCCGAGAGGCTCTGGAACATCAAATGAAAAGTGACATCTCATGGAAAGTGTTCCGCAACGGACAGCCTTTTGAACTCGGCGACTTCAACATCAACGCCTTCACCATCCCCCACGATGCCGCAGATCCCGTTGGATTCACTATTCAAAGCTCAAAAACCAAACTCAGCATGATCAGCGATGCAGGGCACGTCACCAAACTCATGAAAGAAAACCTCCGTGGCAGTCACGGGATTTATATCGAAGCCAACTACGACATCGCTCTGCTCGATCGCGACATCAAACGCCCTTGGTCTACAAAACAACGGATCGCCTCCCGCCACGGACACCTCTCCAACGAACAAACCGCCGAATTTCTCGAAGAAATCGCCTGCGAAAAATTAAAACAAGTCGTTTTATGCCACCTCAGTTCCGACTGCAACTGCCCAAAAATAGCAGTTGAAACCATCACCAAAGTCTTTGAGAAACGCAACCTCCCTCAAGTCAACATCCACTGTTCCCAGCAAGACCAAGTCACCCCTTGGATTCAAATTGCGTAGAAGCATAAGACGCCGGCATCAAACGAGAACGCCATTGACCAACACAACATCCCTGCTTATAGGTCTGCCCATGAAGGTTCTGAGTTACCAAGATGCCGATTACGCCCCATTCGTTCAATCCCTCAACCGCCGCGCCACACCCGGTGCTGCAGGAAAAAAAGTTGAAGACATCGTCGCCTCGATCATTGCTGATGTGCAAAAGCGTGGCAACGAAGCCGTATTCGAATACACTCAAAAATTTGACAACTTAGAGCTCACCGATGACACATTGTTTGTCACCGAAGAAGAAATCGCCGAAGCCTATGCAGCAGTCGATGACGAGGTAAAAAAAGCTGTCGCCATCACCAAGCGCAACATCCACGACTTTGCAGCACACAGCATGCGTAAAGATTGGAAAGCAACCAATCCCGAAGGCGTAGAAGTCGGCGAACGCTTCACTCCATACGATCGAGTTGGCGTTTACATCCCTGGAGGGAAAGCTCCTCTCGTTTCCTCCGCGCTCATGACAGCAGCCTTTGCCCAAGCCGCTAAAGTGCCACAAATTCTCGGAGCTACTCCAGCGGGAGCCGATGGCAAAATCAACCCTGCTCTACTCTACGCACTCGTCGAATCTGGAGCTACTGAAATTATCAAAGTTGGTGGTGCTCAAGCCATCGCCGCCATGGCTTTGGGCACAAGCAATGTAGCCCCCGTCGAAAAAATCTTTGGTCCTGGAAACACGTTTGTCGTCGAAGCCAAACGGCAACTCGTCGGAGCTGTATCCATCGACCTCATCCCTGGACCCAGCGAAGTGCTCATCGTGGCAGACAAATCAGCCAACCCTGCATTTATCGCAGCCGACATGCTGGCTCAAGCCGAACACGCTGGCGATAGCGTGGTTGGATTCATCACCGACTCCTCCGAGCTCCTCAGCCAAGTTCAAGAAGAAATCGAAAAACAAGCTCCCGCTCTCAGCCGCGAAAAATACATCCGCGAAGTGCTCGAAAAAGGAACGTTCTGCCTACTTTCCCAATCCATCGAGGAAGCGGTTGAAATCTGCAACGCATTTGCACCCGAACACCTTTCGCTCGTTGTCGAAAACGAAGACGCATGGCTGGCTCAAATCCGCACATCAGGCGCAATTTACGTTGGCGGTCTCTCCGCCGTTGCCGTGGGCGATTTCGTAGCTGGTCCTAGCCACACCCTCCCTACTGGAGGATCGGGAAAATCATTTTCAGGGCTCCGCGCCGACCAGTTTCAGCGCCGCGCTAGCATCGTGCGCATGAATCACGAATCTCTCAAAAAATCCCTCCCTACGGTAGAAACTTTCGCCCGAGTCGAAGGATTAGACGCTCACGCCAAATCTGTCAGCATTCGCGTTGAGCTAGGAGGATCGTAGAATTCCTTCGTTCTTCACCCCCTAACAGCACTCCCCTGCACCACACCTCGTCGGGTTAATTCTCGGTCGAGGTGGTTTTGTATAGCGGCCTTGGAAAGTTTCCAATCGGGAGCAATGAGATATTTCATCGGAGCTACACCAAACAAGCGCTGCACCACAATATCTGGACGGAGACGCGGCAAAAAGTCCGCCAAAAAATCCGTGTATTCCTCCAAACTAAACACCGGGAACGGGTCTTTTTCATACTTCGCTCCCAGAACAGACCCCTTAACAATGTGCAAGTGGTGCAGTTTCACAAACTCAATCGCAGGATGGCGATTAAGCTCCTCAGCATACGCTAACATTTGATCGCGCGTCTCCCATGGAAATCCAAAAATCACGTGCACGCAGACGTGCACTGGTGAATCTTTCAACTTATCTAACAACTCCACAAGCTCGGCATGCGTGCACCCCCGGTTAATACGCTCCAGTGACGCTTCATACATCGATTCCATACCCAACTCCACATCCACCACCAATCGATCCGTATAACTCTCCAACAGCGCAATTTTTTCAGCATCCAAACAATCGGGGCGAGTTCCCACCGAAAGCCCGACAGTCTCCTCTGGATTCGCCGCCAGCGCTTCATCGTAAAGCGCCTTCAACTTTTCCACAGGCGCATACGTATTGGTATTTGGCTGAAAATAAACAATAAACTGTTCCGCGCCAAACCTCCCCTTCGCCCGCACCATGCTCGCATGAAGTTGCTCTGCTAACGTCGGAATCGAGCGAGTCAACGGAGGCGTAAATGAATCCACATTACAATACGTGCAACCTCCATACCCCTTACTCCCATCGCGGTTCGGACAAGTAAAATTAGCATCAGCGATCACCTTATACACTTTTTTCCCCTGAAACTTCTCACGCAACCAAGCTCCATAAGCTCGGTAATACGGAATCGGCGTTACGTTTTCAGGCTCTGCAGAAGGATCGGGAACATCAGACATACAAAAGTTTTCTGACAGAAATTCAGCCATTAACAATGAGAAATCAACTTCCAAACAAGAACGATCACTTTGAAGAGCTTGGATTCGAAAAGCTAACGCAACTTTTGAATCGCTGGTATTTTTTCTTCCTCATACAATCAATAGGAATTGTTAGACTTAATACTCCACGCCTCGTTGAGCCATCACACCATCACGAAATGGG